>JBBWZU010000708.1:0-3794 GCA_039649225.1 Hyphomicrobiales bacterium
TCAAGTCGGGGAGACCAGGGAATGGCCGTGTCGCGCATCTGGCATCAATCGACCACCGAGATCGATCATATCGGCGTCTACAAGCAGTCGCTGATCGATCGCGCGCGCCTGATCCTCGACGCCGACGTCGCGCTGGATGTGCACGGGCTTCCCGGCGGCGCCTATCGGGGGCGGGCGCCGAGCGCCGCACTCGGCAATGCCTATCTGCATCACCGCATTCTCGAGCCGATCCTGCACAACGTGGTCGAGGCGGAGCGCCAAGGCTATGCGGCTTTCGTGATGGGATCGTTCAGCGACCCGTTCATACGCGAGATGCGTTCCGCGGTCGATATTCCGGTGATCTCGCTGACCGAAAGCGCACTGCTGGTCGGCTGCTCGCTGGGGAAATATCTCGTGCCGATCTCGAACGCGCCGACGGTCGGCTGGATGACCAGAACTTCGGTCGATGCCTATGGGCTGCAGTCGCGTGTGCTTGACGTGATGGCGATCGACCCGCCCATGGACGAGCCAGCGCTCGCCAAGGGCTATGCGGACCCGGGCCCGGTCATCGCGGCCTTTACGCGTGCGGCCGAACGCGCCGTTGCGGCCGGCGCCGACGTGATCATTCCGGCCGAAGGCGTGCTAGCGCAATTGCTCGTCATCAATGGCGTGAAGACGATCGCTGGCGCACCGGTGCTCGATGTGTTTGCGGCGGCATGGTCCTACGCGCAGATGATGATGCGGCTGTGGTCCCGCACCGGTCTGCGCGTTGGCCGAAGCTGGCACTACCGGCGCGACGATGCGGATCTCATTCGTGATCTGCACGCGCCGAAAACCTGACGCCAATGTGACGTCCATTCCCGCGACGCGCTTTGCAAGGGTGGGCTTGCAGCGAACAGTTGATTGACAGTGTCGACACCGCGTCTTACCGTTTGAAACGTTTCATCCGACGGCAGTCAGGCGTAGACCCGGCCCCCGGTGCGACGGATTCGGTGAGGGAAACGCCAGAATGCGACGGATCGGGATCGATGTTGGCGGGACCTTCACCGACATTGTGCTCCATGACGACACGTCCGGAGAGGTGTGGTCGACCAAGGTGCCGTCCACCCCGAGCGACCCCTCGGTCGGCGCGCTCAACGGACTCAAGCGTATCCTGGACTTGAGCAAGACGAGGCCCGCGAACGTCGGCTTTATCGGCCACGGCACCACCATCGCGACCAACATGGTGATCGAGGGGAAGGGCGCGAAGACCGCGCTGGTGACCACCAAGGGTTTTCGCGACATTCTGGAAATCCGCCGCGCCTGGCGCCACGACCGCGCCGACCTCTACGATCTGTTCTTCGAGAACCCGCCCGATCTCGTGCCGCGCGCGCTGCGCCGCGAGGTGCGCGAACGCGTCCTTTATGACGGCAGCGTCGAAACGCCGCTCGCGCTCGGCGATATCGACGCCACGATGGCGGAGCTGAAGGCCGAAGGCGTCGAAGCGGTCGCCATCTGTTTCATCAACAGCCACGCCAATCCGGCGCATGAGCGCCAAGCCTTCGCGCGCCTGAAGGAGATCACCAATGAGGCCTTCGTCACCGCCTCGATCGAGGTGAATCCCGAGATCATGGAATACGAACGCACCTCGACGACCGTGATGAATGCCGTGCTCGGACCGAGCTGCGGACAATATGGCCGCACGGTCGAGCGGCGAGTGCGTGACGCCGGCGTCACCGCCAAGATCTACTTCATGCAGTCGAACGGCGGTCTGACGCCGCCCGCGATTGCGACCGACCGGCCGGTGACCTTGCTGGAAAGCGGTCCGGCCGGCGGCGTCACCGCGGCGGTGCGGGTGTGCGAGCGCCTCGGCATTCAGAACGCCATCACGGGCGATATGGGGGGCACCAGCTTCGACGTCTCGCTGATCCGCGACGGCAAGCCCGAGGTGCGCAACGAGACGCTGCTGAAAAGTTACACGGTGCGCTGCCCGAATATCGACATCATCTCGGTCGGCGCCGGCGGCGGCTCGCTCGCCTGGATCGACGAAGGCGGCGGCGTGCATGTCGGCCCGGCGAGCGCGGGCGCCGATCCCGGCCCGGCCTGCTATGGCCGCGGTGGCACGCGGCCGACCGTGACCGACTGCAACGTGATCCTCGGCCATGTCGAGCCGGAAAGCTTTCTCGGCGGCGACTTCAAGCTCGATGTCGCGGCCGCCGAGCGCGCCGTGAAGCAGCATCTTGCCGATCCGCTTGGACTCAGCGTCGTCGAGGCGGCGCGCAGCGTGCGCGCGATCGCGAATGCCCTGATGGCGCAGGCGGTGCGGCTTGTGACGGTCGAGCGCGGCTATGATCCACGCGACTTCGTCTATCTGGCGTTCGGCGGCGCCGGTCCGGTGCATGCGGTCGAGCTGGCGCGCGAATTGCAGATGCCGCAGGTGATCTTGCCGCCGATGCCGGGCCTGTTCAGCGCCTTCGGCATGCTGGTCGCCGACATGCTGCACGACCTGCAGGCCTCGATCATCAAGACGCTCGACGAGCTGACGCCGCAGGAGCTTGCCGCGCGTTTTGCCGAGCTCGAAGCCAAGGCGCAGGCCCTGATGCGCGACGCCGATGTCGATCCCTCGAAGGTGAAGATCGAGCGGCGTGTCGACTGCTGCTATCTGGCGCAGGCCGAGACGCTGCAGATCCCGATTCCCGACGGCGCGATCAATCAGGCCACGATCGATGCTGTCGCGAAGGGCTTCGAGCACGAGCACCAGCGGCACTGGAATTTCATCCAGCCCGACCGGCCGGTGCGCGCCGTCAATATCCGGCTGCGCGTCGCCGGCCAGATCGGCCACCACATCGCCGGCAAGGATGTGCCACGCGTCGAAACCGCGCCGAAGGCCGCTGGCGAAGCGAAAATCTATCTGGAAGGCGGTTTCAAAACCGTGCCGCGCTATCGCCGCGCCGACCTGCGGCCGGGCGATGCGCTCGAAGGCCCGCTGGTGGTCGAGGAACCAAGCACGCGCCTGCCGATCGATGTCGGCGACAGGCTGCGCGTCGATGCCGATCGCAATCTGATCGTCGACGTGAGGCGTTGATGGATACCGTCGTCTACGAGATCATCCGCTCGGGCCTCTATGCGGCGGCGCGCGAGATGAAGGTCGCGATGATGCGCACCGCCGCGAGCCCGATTATTCATTCGGGCGGCGATGCGTCGGCGGCGATCTTCGACGCCAAGATGCAACTCGTGGCGCAAGGCAACGATATCCCCACCATGATGGGGTCGGCCGTGATGTCGACCAAAGCCTCGGTCGAGGCGATCGGCGTGAAGAATCTGCGCCATGGCGACGTCATCATCTCCAACGACGTCTATCTCGGCGGCGGCAACCATCAGCCCGACGTGCAGCTGACGCGGCCGGTGTTCGTCGACGGCGAGATCGTCGCCTACACGATGACGCGCGGCCATTGGGTCGATATCGGCGGCATCGCGCCCGGCAGCTTCGCCGTGGCCACCTGGGACGTGCATGCGGAAGGCATCCGCATTCCTCCGGTGCTGCTGTTCCGCGACGACAGACCGGTCGACGATGTATTCCGGCTGATCGTGCAGAACACGCGCGATGCCGACAATCGCACGCTCGACATCAAGGCGCAGTACGCCGGCACGTTCGTCGGTGGGGCGCGCATCATCGAGATGGCGCGCAAGTACGGCAAGGAGGCGATCGCCGACGCGATGGCGCGCTCGCTCGACTATTCGGAAAAGCTCACGCGCGCCCGCATCGAAAAGATTCCCGACGGCGTCTATGAAGGCAGTGACTTCCTCGAACCGGTCGGCACCGCCGGCTGGCCGCA
>JBBWZU010000744.1:0-9049 GCA_039649225.1 Hyphomicrobiales bacterium
CTACTCGCTACTCGCTACTCGCTACTCGCTACTCGCTACTCGCTACTCGCTACTCGCTACTCGCTACTCGCTACTCAAAAACCAACAGCCCGCTGACATGGGGTTCAGCGGGCCGAAGGATCCAATGATGCGTGCCGACCAACCTTGCGGGGGGACGCTTTCAGCCGGTTAGCATCATCAGACCAAGCTCTGTATCCAGACCATCATCAGTCGATCCAGGCGATGTCGCTGAGCTTGCCGGACAGGCCTTCGATCTTGCCGGCCGACGTCGCCTTGCCGGTCTTCAGATCGACCGAATAGAGCGTGCCGGCGTTCATGAGCCAGGCTGCGTTGTCCTCGCCCTTGGCCACGATGTTGAACGCCACCGGACCATCGAGCTTCACGCCGAGCATGCCGATGGTGTTGAGCACGCCGTCATTCGGCGGAGCCTGCGACAGCAGCGCGCCTGACTCGTCGATGTCGTAGAGCGCGGTCGCGCCCGGCTTCGGGTTGGACGAGTTGGTATAGGCACCCGCCACCACCTTCGGCGTCTTGCCGGCCATCGCGTCGCCGTCCTTGAACTTGAGCGGACCGTCGACCGTCGCCTTGCCGTCATCGACATTGACGCGCAGGTTGATCCCCTCCGACGTGATGATGCGCAAGCGGTCGGCGACCGGGTTGAAGTCCACCGTCACGGTGACGCCGGCCTTGAGCGTTTCGGAGAGCTTGCTCTTCATCGTGGCGGCGCCGGTCTTGGCGTCGACGGTGTAGATGCCGCCGTCGGCGGCCACCGCGTACAGCATGCCGTCCGCCGGACGCACGTCGATGCCGACGATCGCGGCCGCGCCCTTGATGTCGGCCTTGCCGGTCACCTTCTTGGTCGCCGGATCGACCCAGACCAAAGTCTTGCCGTCGACCAGACCGACGATCGTCGCAGCGTAGGATGCCGTCGCCAGGAACGGCGCAGCAATCAGCGTGCCGGCCAGCGCCAGCGTCTTGAATCCCGATGTCATTGTCATCTCCTGTTCGCCCTTGGCGTTTCACCGCAAGGAGACCAAAGGTCCCCGTTCACGCCGCCAGATACGCGCGCTCTGGAGAGCGGTTGCAGGATCGGGTGCAACAACACCGTCGCAAAGGGTAACGACTTCGTGAGACTGCGTGCGGCCGTTTCGCGGACGGATCCTGCGTAGTTCTGCTTAGGAACGCGTCTGTGCCGTTTCATCTCGTCAAAACGGCGATTCCCATGGAGTTTTCAGAATTTATTCAGCCTGCTTTGCCACTATCGCGCGACACCACGCAGGGCTTGCCCCGCGCCCCCTCAAGCGGCATTCGCCGGAGTCATGATGCGAAATCTCGGTCTCGGCCTGCTGCTGCGCGCAATCGCCCTCGTGCCGTTGCTTGCACTCGCGGCATTCGGCGGCATTCTGGTCAAGCAAAGCTATGACGAGTACCGCGACATCACCCATGTCGCCGCGCTGCAGCGCCTGGCGTCGGCGGCGGCGACGCTTGCGACCGCCGTTCCGCGCGAGTCCCAGTACAGCTATCCGTACCTAGCGTCAGGCACCGAAGCCGATCGCGCCAAGATGCTCGAATACCGCCCGCTCACCGACCGCGCCTTCGCCAACCTGAAGACGGCGGCCAACGAGGCGGGGCTGACCGACGCGGCGGCGATCGAGCTTGTCGACGCCATCGGCAAGCGTCACCCGCTGATCGAAACGCTGCGCCAGCGCTTCGACGCGCGCACGATCGCGCGCGCGGAAGCGACCGGCGTCCTGCAGCCGACGGTGGCGCTCAGCACCGATCTCATCGGCCGCATGGGCGGCCTGACCGGCCATGCCCGCATCTCCAAGCTCATGATCGCGCTGCAGGCGACGCTGCAGGTGATGGACGGCAACCTGCTCGAAGGCAGCCGCGGCGAGCTCGGCAAGGACGGGCCGCTCAGCCCGCCAATGCTGCGCGCCATGCAACACGGCATCGAGCTGCAGAGCACCTTTGGGGGATTCCTTTCGACCTACGGGTCGGAGCGTGTGCTCGCGGCCGCAAAAGCGTTCAACGAAAAATTCGGCGCCACGCTTGCCGATATCCGCCCCAAAGTCATCGACCTGAAACCGGGCGAAAAGATCAGCGCCGCGGATCTCGAGCGCTGGCGCGAACGCGACAAGGCGGTGCGGACGTTCTGGCCGCAAATGGCCGCCGATGCCGAACAGGACCTGGCAAGCGAGACCGGCCGGCTGCACGGCGCCGCGCTGACCAATCTGTGGACCTATGCGCTTGCCACGCTGCTCACCATCGGCCTGGTGCTCGCCATCAGCGCGGTGGTGATGCGCACGGTGCGGCGGCTGTTTGCCGGACTGCAGCACACCATGGCGGCACTGGCCGAGCGCGACTACACGATCGACGTTCCGGGCCGCACGCGCACCGACGAGATCGGCGCGATGGCGCGCGCCGTCGCGGTGTTCAAGGAAAACGGCGTTGCGATGCAGCGGCTCGAGGCCGAACAGGCCGCGCAGAAAGAGCGCGCCGAGAGCGAGAAGCGCGGCGCCATGAAGGAGCTGGCCGACAGCTTCGAGGCCGAGGTGCTGGGTATCGTGCGCAACGTGTCGCATGCGGCCGCGCAGCTCGAGCAGAACGCCGGCCTGATGAACAGCGGCGCCGACGAGACCAACCGGCAGGCAACCGTCGTTGCCGCGGCGGCCGAACAGGCCACCACCAATGTGCAGACGGTCTCGGGCGCGGCCGAAGAGCTTTCGGCTTCGATCCAGGAGATCGGCCAGCAGGTCACCAGCGCGGCGAAGATCGCCGCCGAGGCGGTCGCGCAGGCCGGCAGCACCAGCGAGGCAGTGCACGGCCTCTCGAGCGCCGCGCAACGCATCGGCGAGGTGATCGGGCTCATTCAGGCGATCGCGGGCCAGACCAACCTGCTTGCGCTCAACGCGACGATCGAAGCGGCGCGCGCCGGTGAGGCCGGGCGCGGCTTCGCCGTGGTGGCGTCCGAGGTCAAAAACCTCGCCGGGCAAACCGCCAAGGCCACCGAGGAGATCGCCACGCAGGTCAGCGCGGTGCAAAGCGGGACCAATGACGTGGTCAACGCGATCGGCTCGATCAGCCAGACCATCGACAAGATCAACATGATCTCGGCCGCCATCGCGTCGGCAGTGGAACAGCAGAACGCCGTCACCGCCGAAATCGCCCGCAACGTCGATCAGGCCGCGCACGGCACGCGCGATGTGTCGACCAACATTTCCGGGATGACCCGCACCGCAGCCGATACCGGCCGCGCGTCGGGCGAGATCGTTCAGTCGGCGGTCGAGTTGACCCGGCAGGCCGAAGCGTTGCGCACCGGCTTTGACGGATTCATCCAGCGGGTGCGCGCGGCGTGATGTTTTGCGGGTGTGGTTCGAGAGAAGCCCTCATCCTGAGGAGTGATCCGAAGGATCGCGTCTCGAAGGACGAGGGCGGGCGCTCCGCGTTTGCGGCCATCCTTCGAGACGCGTGCTTCGCACGCTCCTCAGGATGAGGAGCTGAGTAGAAGCCCGATTAACCTTTATCCCGCATCAGGCGGCCTTTTTCGCGCGCCCAGTCGCGTTTCTTCTCGGTCTCGCGCTTGTCGTGCAGCTTCTTGCCCTTGGCCAGCGCGATCTCGATCTTGGCGCGGCCTTTGTCGTTGAAATAGAGCTTGAGCGGCACCAGTGTCATGCCCTCGCGCTCGACCGCGCCGATCAGCTTGTTGATCTGGCGCTGGTGCAGCAGCAGCTTGCGCGGCCGCTTCGGCTCGTGATTGAAGCGGCCGGCCTGGAGATATTCGGTGATGTTGGAGTTGACCAGCCAGACCTCGCCGCGGCGTGCATCGGCGTAAGACTCGGCGATATTCGCCTTGCCGGTGCGCAGCGATTTGACCTCGCTGCCGGTCAGCACGATGCCGGCCTCGAATTTCTCGCCGATCTCGTAGTTGAAGCGCGCCTTGCGATTCTCCGAGATGATCTTGAAACGTGGCTCAGCCTTGGCGGCCATCTGGTGTTACGACTTCCCAAAGCAGGTCGTGGAAAACTTCCGCAACGGCTCGGCAACGCCGGCGAGCGGCAGGTCCTGCGACTTGTCGCCGATGGTGATTTTCAGCGGTCCCCTGCCCGAGAGCATCGGCGGGAAATCGGAGCGGAAAATCGAGAGCGCGCGGCTGTCGATATTGGTCTCGTAGCGGAATGCCGGGGCCTGCGTCAGCCCATCGAGGCCGAACTCGCCGCGCACGGAATATTTCCGCCCCGCATTGGTCATGCCGAGCGCGACAGCTGCTGCCTTGCTGGGTACGCCGACGCCGGTCGAGTAGACGCCGATCTCCTCGGTATCGCGCAGGCAGGCAACGATCAGATAGCGCGGGCCGTTCAGCTCGGGCGCGTAGGTCAGGATCGCGCGCTTGGGCTGGATGTCGACCGACCAGCCGGCCGGAATGTCCTCCGCACGCGCGGCCGCGCCGGCGAGCGCCAATAGGCTCGCGGCCAACGCCGATTTCAGTAGTGAATTCAGAACCATGTCTTCCAATCCTCAGCCATTCGGCCGCGCCGGGACAAATCAGCGTGCGGCGCAGCAGGTTTAGTGTTCGCGGCCGAATCCGGCAAGACGGCGGCACCGCGCCGCTTTTCGTCCCTCGATGGCGGATGGACTCCCGAAAGAATTTTCAAAGTCCGGGAATAACGCCGCAAGTCCCCCGATCCGGTCCTTGGGGACACTGCGTCTGACCGGCCAGATAGCAGGTGCGCGCCAGCTTGGCGATCACCTTGCGAGATCATGGCCGATCCGCGTGGTTTTTTGCTCACACCAACGGAGATCGGCAATGGCTCATATGGTGAAGTACTTGAAGGATGGAAGTATCCACGCTGCCCCCACGGTCACACGGCCCGTCAAGGCAAAGGCACACATGTCGCCCCCTGATATCATGTTAGTGAGTGCCTTACTGAATATGCGCTATTCGGGGCCGCTAAAACGCGAACTACCTCCGGGTGCGCGTCATGCCATCAAGCCCGGTGGAACCTTCACTGATGAGACGCGTCTGTTCATAACCGACTTCCAGCACAGTTCGTCTCAGCTTCATGCTGACGGCAATATCAGCCCGCTGCCTATCGGCCGCACCGATGACGAACTGTTCAAATACACGATCTTCAACCTGTATAATGACGTAAGGGCATTGTCGGCGTTCCAAGGCGATATTGACGCCGAGAATACAGTGCTCAACGCACTGAAGTCGCTTCCGCACCTCCACAACCTCGATGCGATGGTCCTGGACCTGCCCTCGATCAGTCCGGAATCCGCGGGCGCAGGCGGACTGGGAATCGAGTCCTTTCCCGGCTCGCCCTGAAATCGAGCAAGAACCGCATCACTGCCGTTGATGCAGCCGCAGAGCCGGCCGGATCTAGTTGATCAGGCCGGCGTGCACCATCGCCTCGCGCACGGCGGCCCGCGCCATGTCGCTCGCCGGAACCATCGGCAGGCGCACATTGATCGAGCACTTGCCGATCAGCGACATGGCGTATTTCACCGGCGCCGGGCTCGTCTCGACGAACAGATTCTGATGCAGCGGCGCCAGCTTGTCCTGCAGCTTGAGCGCGGCCGCATAGTCGCCGCGCCCGCAGGCCGCCTGGAACTCCGAGCACAGCCGCGGCGCCACATTGGACGTCACCGAGATGCAACCGTGCCCGCCATGGGCGTTGAAGCCGAGCGCCGTGATGTCCTCGCCGGAGAGCTGGTTGAAGTCCGGCCCCATCGCGGCGCGCTGTTGCGTCACGCGCGGCATGCTGGCGGTTGCATCCTTCACGCCCGCGATATTCTTGAGCTCGTACAAGCGCTTCATGGTGTCGACCGACATGTCGACCACCGAGCGCGGCGGAATATTGTAGATGATGATCGGGATGCCGATGGCGTCGTTGATCGCCTTGTAGTGCTGGTACATCCCCTCTTGCGTCGGCTTGTTATAATAAGGAGTGACCACCAGCACGGCGTCGGCGCCGGCCTTTTCGGCATGCTGCGACAGCTCGATCGCTTCCTTGGTGGAATTCGAGCCAGCGCCCGCGACCACCGGAACCCGGCCCTTGGCCTGGTCGATGCACCATTCGACCACCTGCTTGTGCTCGTCGTGCGACAAAGTCGGGCTTTCGCCGGTGGTCCCGACCGGCACCAGTCCGTTGGTCCCTTCGCTGATCTGCCACTCGACAAGGTTGCGGAACATCTGCTCGTCGACCGAGCCGTTTTTGAAGGGCGTGACCAGCGCGGTGAACGATCCCCGGAAATTCGTCTTGGCGGCCATCGCGCGCTCCCTCACACTCTATAGATAGTGATAATGCCAAATTGCTGCATTCGCGGCGGCGATGAAGGGGGCTTGTGCCACCACGCTCGCAGCTTGCCGTAAGCTACCGGTTCGGGGCACGGCCGGGAAGTCCAAATGATCGAGGCGTGTCAGCAGTCGACCGGATGATTTCGGAGCCGTTTTGGCTGCAAAGCGGCCCGTTTTGCCCCGGTTTCGCCGCTGTTTTCCGTCAGAGTTTCGGTATCGTTGGCTCGGTTAACAATTCCTCAATGGGATTCGGCGGACAACAGTGTCCGCCAATGTGCCGAGAGACGGCCACGGGCGATCACGGGGAACTTTAAGGGATGCGGCCCGGGACAGGCCGCGAGGGACGCTCAGCGGAATGACTTGTCGGTATAGTCTTTCTCAGCGCCGCCTTTTGGGGTGCCTGACCGCAGTTGCGCTGATCCTCGGCGCACCCGGGCTCTCGCTCGCCAAACCGGACGAGACACCCAAGGCGAAGGAAGCCACAAAGCCTTCTGCCACAAAGCCGGCCGCCAAGAAGGTCGCCAAGCCCGACCTCAAAGCAAAACCGGCCGCCAAGCCCGCCGACAAGAAGCCCCAGGTCAAGAAGCCCGAGCCCAAAACCGCCGCCGACAAGACCGCGGCCAGCAAAACCGCCGCCAAGCCGGCTGACAACAGGGCCGCCGATAAAAAGGCCGACAAGAAGAAAGATCAGAAGGCCGCCGCAAAGCCCGCCGGCCAGAAGCTCGCCTCCAAGCCGGCCGAGCGCACCGTCTCGACGCAATCGGTCAAGCCGAAGGCCGAGCTGTCGCCGATCGCCATTTTGCCGACCAACACGTTCGTGCCCGGCAAGCCGATGGTGGCCGCCACAACGCCGACCATGCCGCCAAGCGCGCTCGCCCCGCCTCCCCCGCTGCTGGCGCCGCCGGCCGCCGCGCCGCGCATGAGCGTACTGCCGGCCGCGCCGCTGACGCGCGCCGAGACCTCCTCGACGCCGGCCGCCGACATTGCGCTCGTCAAGCAGGCGCTCGATCTCGTCCGCCGCGGCAAGACCAGCGACGCCACCGCACTGGAAAAAACCATCAGCGATCCGCTGGCGCGCAAGCTGGTCGAATGGAGCGTCCTGCGCAGCGAGGAGAACGACGCGGGCTTCGAGCGCCTCGCCGCCTTCAGCGCCGAAAATCCGAGCTGGCCGAACGCCACCTTGATCCGCCGCCGCGCCGAAGGATCGCTGTGGGACGAAAAGCGCAGCGCCGCGGCGGTCACGGATTTCTTCGGCGGCAGCAAGCCGCTCACCGCCAAGGGCAAGTACGCGCTGGCGCGTGCCCTGATGGCGCAAGGCCAGACGCCGGCCGCGGCTCAGCTCGTCCGCCAGGCCTGGCGCGAGGACACCTGCTCGCGCGATGTCGAGCGCATCGTCATGGAGACGTTCGGCGAGATGCTGGGCCGCGCCGACCACAAGGCGCGCATGGACCGGCGGCTCTACGACGACGATGTCGACGCGGGCATGCGCATGGCGCAGTTTCTCGGTGGCGCCGACCTTGCGATCGCCAAGGCGCGCAAGGCGGTGGCCGAGAAGTCTTCCAACGCTCATGCGCTGCTGGAGGCTGTGCCCGCCTCGGCGCGCAGCGACGCCGGTTACATCTTCAGCAAGGCGCAGTGGCTGCGGCGCGAGGACAAAGTCGTCGAGGCCGGTCATCTGATCCTGACCGCGCCGCGCGTCGCCGCGGCGCTGCACGATACCAATGAATGGTGGACGGAGCGGCGCGTGCTTGCGCGCAAGCTGCTCGACGAGAACGAGCATCAGCTGGCCTACCGGGTCGCGCGCGACGCCGTCACGCCCTCCAAGGATGCCTATCTGTGGGAGCACGAGTTCACCGCCGGATGGATCGCCCTGCGCTTTACCAACAATCCGCAGGCGGCCTATCAGCATTTCGCCCGCATCGGGCAGGACACCACCAGCCCGACCACGCTGGCCCGCGCCGAATACTGGCAGGGCCGCGCCGCGGAAGCGGCTGGACGCAGCGGCGATGCGCGCGCGCACTACCAGCAGGCCGCCCGCTTTCCCACCGCGTATTACGGCCAGATCGCGCGCGCCAAGCTCGGCTTGAACGATCTGGTGCTGCGCCGGCCGCCGGAGCCGGCCAATCGCGGCGCCTTGATGAATCTCGAGGTCGTGCGCGCCGCGCAGATCCTCTACGCGGTCGACGCGCGCGATCTGGTGATTCCGTTTGTCGCCGATCTTGCCGACCGCGCGGTCGATCCCGGCGCGCTGGTCGTCATCGCCGAGATCGCCAAGAAGTACGACGACGCACGCGCCATGCTGATGATCGGCAAGGCCGCGCTCAATCGCGGCTACGCATTCGACGTCTACGCATTCCCGACCAACGGCATTCCGGATTTCCGCATGGTCGGCCCTTCGGTCGACCGCAGCGTGGTCTACGCCATCGCCCGGCAGGAAAGCGCGTTCAACCCGCGTGCCGTCTCCAGCGCCAAGGCCTATGGCCTGATGCAGGTGACCGCGCCGACGGGGCGTATCATCGCCAAGAAATTCGGCCTCGCCTTCGACCAGAGCCGCATGCTGTCGGATGCCGCCTACAATGCGCAAATGGGCGCGGCCGAGCTCGGCGATGTGCTGGAGAGCTATCGCGGCTCCTACATTCTGTCTTTCGTCGCCTACAATGCGGGGCGCGGGCGGGCCAAGCAGTGGATCGAGAAATACGGCGACCCGCGCGACCCGAGCGTCGACCCGATCGACTGGGTCGAACGCAT
>JBBWZU010000817.1:0-7698 GCA_039649225.1 Hyphomicrobiales bacterium
TTCTTGAAGGCCCAGGTGGTCATCTCGAAGTGCAGCGGGATGTTGCCATAGTCCTCCATGCCGATGCGGCTCGCCTCCGCCAGCAGTTCGGCGCGCTTGGCATCGTCCACGGTCGCGAGCGCCTTCACCAGCACGGCATCCAGCTTCGGGTTGGAATAGCCGCCCGAATTGGTCGGCCCCATGCCCTTGTCCTTGTCCGGCGTCGCGAGCAGCGATTTGAGCGGCGAGGACATCTCGCCGGTATCCGAACCCCAGCCGGAAAGCCAGAAGCCGAACTCGCGTCTGTTGCGCTTGGCAAAGAATGTGCTCTGCGTCATCGCGTCGATGTTCACTTTCAAACCGACGCGGGTGAGCATCTGCGCCACCGCCTGCGACACCTGCGCGTCATTGACATAGCGATCGTTCGGCGTGCCGAGGGTCAACGAGAAGCCATTCGGATAGCCAGCCGCGGCAAGCAGCTTCTTGGCGCCCTCCACGTCGGGTTTCTCGGCGGTCATCTCCTTGTTGGCGCCGAACATCACGCCCGGCAGCAATTCGCCCGCCGGCACCGCGACGCCGCCCATGATGCGCGCAACGATGGCATCTCGGTCGATCGCCTTGGAGATCGCGGCGCGCACGCGCTTGTCGCGGAACGGGTTCTTGCCGCCCGCCTCGACGCCGGGCGGGTTGTCGTCGATGTAATCAAAATGCAGATAGATCACGCGGTTCGAGAGGCCCTGCACCACCTTGAAGCCCGCATTGGACTTCACGCGCGGCAGGTCCTGGATCGGCACGCTCTCGATCATGTCGACATCGCCCGAGAGTAGCGCCGCGACCCGCGGGCCGGCGCTCGAGATCGGGCGGAAGATGACGGTCTTCCATTCGGGCTTGGTGCCCCAATAGTTCTCGTTGCGCTCCAGCACGATGCGGTCGCCTTTGGTGAAGCGCACCAGTTTGTAGGGACCGGAGCCGATCGCGGCCTGACCCGAGTTGAACGCCTCGGTTTTCGGATACGTGCCGACGCCCTTGCATTCGGCGCGGTCGAAGGTGACTTCGCCGGCGCCGTTCGCCTTGGCCGAAATGATCGCCACGGTGGAAATCTCCGCCGGCAGCAGCGGATGGGCGTCGGCAGTCTTGATGATGAGGGTGAGGGGGTCCGGCGCCTTCATGTCGATGATGGCGCGCACGTTCAGCGCCATTGACGATGGGGAATTTTCCACCCGCGGCGCGCGGCAATACGAATAGATCACGTCGTTCGCCGTCAGGTCACCGCCGTCGGTGAATTTCACCCCGGGCCGCAGCTTGAATTCCCAGGTGGTGTCGTCGACGTTCTTCCAGGACGTCGCCAGCATCGGCTGGATGCGCTGGTTCTCGTCTTGATCGAGCAGGCGGTCGAAAATATGCTTGGTGGCGGAATGATTGGGGGTGAGATTGTGGAAATGCGGGTCCATGGCGGACGGCTCCGCCGATAGCCCGATCTTCAATTCTTGCGCCTGCGCGCCCGCCATAAAGCCGAGCGAGGCCGCGGCCGCGACGATAAGCCTGAAACGAGCCATTCTGTCCCTCCTGAACGCGCCGCATCTGAGACCGGCCAAGCGCCAGATGCAAGCCGGGATGGCGGGCATTCGCCGTGTCACCTTGCACCAAATCGTGCGCAATGCATGATGGCGCCTTCGCAACGAGGGCCAAATGAACGTTCAAAGCGCCAAAGACATCCTTACGGCCCTGGTCGGCTATGATACCACCAGCCGGAACTCGAATCTGGACCTGATCGCCTGGGTGGAGGGCTACCTCGACCGCCACGGCGTCACGCATGAGCGGATTTACGATGAGACCGGCAAGAAGTCGAACCTGTGGGCCGTGATCGGCCCGAAGGACGTGCCGGGTTACGTTCTCTCCGGCCACACGGACGTCGTGCCGGTCGACGACCAGAAGTGGACCGATTCACCCTTCAAATTGACCGAACGCGACGGCAAGCTCTACGGGCGCGGATCGACCGATATGAAGGGCTATGTGGCGTGCTGTCTCGCGGCGGTGCCGGATATGCTCAACGCGCCGCTGAAGAAGCCGCTGCATCTGGCGTTCTCCTACGACGAGGAGGTTGGTTGCTGGGGGGTGCGCCGCATGATCCCGAAGATCGCCGCGGGGCCGGCGCGACCGATCGCATGCTTCGTCGGCGAGCCGACCGAAATGGATGTCGTGATCGGCCACAAGGGCAAGCGCTCGTTCAAGGTGACGGTACATGGGCGCACCTGCCATTCCTCGCTCGCCCCACTCGGCGTGAACGCGGTGGAGTATGCGGCAAGGGTGATCGCAAAGATCCGCGACATTGCGGACCGGATGGCGACGAAGGGTACGCGCGACGAGCTCTACGATGTGCCGTTCTCGACTGGGCACACCGGCTACCTGCGTGGCGGCACCGCGCTCAACATCGTGCCGGACGTCGCGACCTTCGAGTTCGAGTTCCGCGTGCTGTCGGCCGACAAGTCCGATACACTGGCGAGCGAAGTCATCGACTACGCCAAGAACGTTCTTGAGCCCGAGATGAAGAAAGTCGCGCCCGAGGCGGGCTTCGTGTTCGAGGATCGCTCGGAATTCGCAGGGCTCGACACGCCGGCGGAAGCTGAGGTGACGCTGCTGGCAAAGCAGCTCACTGGCCAGAACAGCCACCGCAAAGTCGCTTACGGCACCGAAGGTGGCCTGTTCCAGAAGGCCGGCATCCCGACGGTGGTGTGCGGGCCCGGCGATATCGACCAGGCGCACAAAGCCGACGAGTTCATCGCGATCACCGAGCTGGAGAAGTGCGGCAATTTCCTCGATCGGCTGATCACGCATTGCACGCGCTGATGCGCGTCTCATCACCGGAGATATGATGTCCTACGATCTCATTCTGAAAGGCGGGCGGGTCATTGATCCCTCGCAAAACATCGATCGCGTAACCGACGTGGCGTTTTTCGGCGGCAAGGTCGCCAAAGTGGGCAATGACCTGACCGACGCAACGGAAATGCGCGACGTGTCGGGTTACATCGTATCGCCCGGCCTGATCGATCTGCATACGCACGTCTACTGGGGCGGCACCTCGCTCGGCATCGATGCGGAAGAATTCTGCCGCACCTCGGGCGTCACCACCGCGATCGATACCGGGAGCGCCGGGCCGGGCAATTTCGCCGGCTTCCGCAAGCACGTGATCGAGCGCAGCGATGTGCGCATCCTCGCCTACCTGCATGTGTCATTCGCCGGCATCTTCGGTTTCTCGAAAACCATCATGGTGGGCGAGAGCGAGGAAATGCGGCTGATGGCACCGATCGAGGCGGTGCAGGTCGCGGACGCCAATCGCGACGTGATCGTCGGCATCAAGGTGCGGGTCGGGCGCGGCTCCAGCGGCATCCATGGCGCAGCACCGCTCGACATCGCGCTGCAGGCGGCGAACGAAGTCGGCATGCCGCTGATGTGCCACATCGACTTTCCGCCGCCGAGCTATGAGGAGGTGGTCGAACGGCTGCGTCCCGGCGACGTGCTCACGCACGCGTTCCGCCCGTTTCCGAATGCGCCGATCGATCATCAGGGCAAGGTGAAGCGGGTCGTGATCGACGCGCGCGCCCGCGGCGTGAAGTTCGACATCGGCCATGGCAAGGGCTCGTTCGCTTTCAAGACCGCGCGCGCGATGCTGGCGAACGGTTTTTATCCGGATACGATCTCGTCCGACGTGCATGTGCTGTGCATCGATGGGCCGGCCTATGATCAAGTTACCACGATGTCGAAATTCCTCTGCATGGGCATGCCGCTCGGCGACGTGATCGCGGCCTCCACGGTCAACGCCGGATTGGCGCTGCAGCGTCCGGAAATCGGCAGTTTCAAGCCGGGCTGCGCTGGCGATGCCACCATTATGACGGTGCGCGATGGGCAGTTCGACTACATGGATGTGGTCGGCGAGAAGATGGTCGGCGACAAGAAGATCTTTTCCGAAGGCGTTGTGCTGAACGGCCGCTGGTGGCATCCGAACGATTCTTCGAAATTCAAGAAACTGGAGAAAGCCGCATGAGTGCTGACGCGAAGCTGAAAGAGCTTGGGCTGACGCTGCCTGTCGTACCGAAGCCGATGGGGACTTACGTGCCGTGGAAGCGCGACGGCAACACGATCTATCTGTCGGGGCAGGGGCCGCGGCGGAACGACGGCACCATGCATGTCGGCAAGGTCGGTAAGGACGTCACGATCGAGCAGGCCTACGAGCATGCGAAGCTCGTCGGGCTCGGTCTGCTGGCGGCCGCGAAGGATGCGGCGGGCGGCAGCCTCGACAAGGTCGAGGTGCTGAAAGTTCTCGGCATGGTCAATGCGGTGCCGGAGTTCACCGACCAGCCGAAGGTGATCAACGGCTGCTCCGACCTGTTCGTCGCCGTGCTGGGCGAGCGCGGCCGCCACGCGCGCTCGGCGGTCGGCATGGGTTCGCTGCCGAACCAGATCACCGTGGAAGTCGAGGCCGTGATGCGGGTGGTGGAGTAACAACACACTCCGTCATGCCCGGCCTTGTGCCGGGCATCCACGTCTTGCTTTCTTTTTAACAAGGAAAGCCGTGGATGGCCGGGACAAGCCCGGCCATGACGAAACCTAAAGCTTTGCCCTCGGCTAGTCCACCAAATGACACGCCACGCTGCGCCCATCGGCCGCAGCCTTCAGCGCCGGCGTTTCAACCTTGCACCGCTCGAACGCATGCGGGCAGCGCGTGTGAAACGCGCAGCCGGGCGGCGGATTGATCGGCGAGGGCACATCGCCCTGCAACACGATGCGCTCGCGCTTCACGTGCGGATCGGCGATCGGCGCGGCGGCCATCAGCGCTTGTGTGTAGGGATGCAGCGGCGTCTCGAACAGCGCGTCCTTTGAGGCGATCTCGACGATCTTCCCAAGATACATCACGGCAACGCGATGGCCGATGTGCTCGACCACGCCCAGATCATGTGACACGAACAGATAGGCGAGGCCCATCTCCTCCTGCAGGTCCATCATCAAATTGAGCACCTGCGCCTGCACCGACACATCGAGCGCCGAGACCGGCTCGTCCGCGATGATCACCGCCGGATTGAGTGCGAGCGCGCGCGCGATGCCGAGGCGCTGGCGCTGCCCGCCCGAGAACTCGAACGGAAAGCGCTTCATCGCATCGGCGCGCAGGCCGACTTTGTCGAACAGCTCAGTGACGCGCGTCTCGCGTTCGCTCGGCGTGATGTCGGAATAGTTCTCCAACGGCTCGGCGACGATCTTGCCGGCCGCCATGCGCGGATTGAGCGACGCATAGGGATCCTGGAACACCATCTGCATGCGCTTGCGGTGCGGACGCATGTCGCCGATGCTGAGGTGCGTGATATCGGCGCCGTCGAGGCGGATGGTGCCTTCGGAAGGCTCGACGAGGCGCAGCAGCAGCTTGCCGACCGTCGACTTGCCGCAGCCGGACTCGCCGACCAGACACAGCGTCTCGCCCGGATTGATCGCAAAGCTGACGCCGTCGACCGCCTTCACCATTGCGGCATTGCGTGCGAACAGCCCGCTGTTAAGCGCGAAATGCTTCTTCAGGCCGGCGACTTCGACGATCGGCGTCATGCCGCCACCATGGTGGCAAGCACGTCCTCGGCCCGGTGACAGGCGACGATGTGACCATCGCCGATCGGCCGCAATTCAGGCGCCTCGAGGCGGCAGCGCTCGATCGCGTGAGCGCAACGCGGCGCGAAGGCACAGCCTTCGATCGGCTCGCGCAGTGAGGGAACGATGCCGGGAATCTCCGCGAGACGGCGCTTGCGGTTCTTGGCGCGCAGGCGCGGGATCGAGGCCATCAGGCCGCGCGTGTAGGGATGGGCGGGGCGGTCGAACAATTCACCGGTCGTCGCTTCCTCGATCTTGCGCCCCGCATACATCACGATCACGCGGGCGCAGGTTTCCGCCACGATGCCGAGATTATGCGTGATGAGAATGACGGCCGCGCCGGTGCGGCCTTTGAGCTCGAGCATTAGGTCGAGGATCTGGGCCTGAATGGTGACGTCGAGCGCCGTGGTCGGTTCATCGGCGATCAGCAGTGTCGGATTGCAGGCGAGCGCCGTCGCGATCATCACGCGCTGGCGCATGCCGCCGGAGAACTGATGCGGGTAATCGTCGAGGCGCCGCTCGGCGTCGGGGATTTTGACCAGCCGCAGCATGTCGGCGGCGCGTGCGCGCGCCTGCGCGGCGTTCGCGCCGGTGTGGATGCGCACCGACTCGGCGATCTGGTGGCCGACCGTGAGCACCGGATTGAGGCTGGTCATCGGTTCCTGGAAGATCATCGCGAGCCGGTTGCCGCGCAACTGCCGCATCTCGGATTCATCCAGCGTGACCAGGTTGCGGCTCTCGAACGTCACGCTGCCATTGACGGTGCGGGCGAGGTTCGGCGGCAACAGCCGCATGATTGAGAGCGCGGTGACGCTCTTGCCGCAACCGGACTCGCCGACGATGCCGAGCGTCTCGCCGGGGAAGACATCGAACGACACGCCATCGACCGCGCGCGTGACACCGTCGATGGTGAAGAAATGCGTTTTGACGTCGCGGACCGCGAGCAGGGGCTTTGCGCCCTCATCCTGAGGAGCGCCCGCAGGGCGCGTCTCGAAGGACGAGGGCGCTGCGTCGGTGGACATGGTTCGAGACGCCCGCTGCGCGGGCTCCTCACCATGAGATCCATTGTTAGTCACATCCGCCTCGCCAGTCGCGGGTCGAGCCGGTCGCGCAGGCCGTCCCCCAGGAGATTTACGCCAAGAACGACGAGCGCGAGCGCTATGCCGGGCGCGAAGATGGTCCACGGCGCGCGCGAGAGGAACAGGCGGCTCTGCGCGATCATGTTGCCCCAGGTCGGGATTTCGGGCGGCGTTCCGGCGCCGAGGAACGAGAGCGCGGCCTCGATCAGGATCGCGGAGGCGCAAATGTATGTCGCCTGCACGATCAGCGGCGCGATGGTGTTCGGCAGGATGTGGCGCAGAAGGATTTTCCAGGTCGGCGTGCCGCCCGCGATCGCGGCCTCGACATAAGGCGCCTCGCGCACGCCGAGCACCACAGCACGCACCAGCCGCACGACACGCGGAATTTCCGGAATGGTGATCGCCACGATGACGGCCGTCACGCTGGCGCGCGTCAGCGCGACCAGCGCGATCGCCAGCAATATCGCCGGGATGGCCATCAGGCCGTCCATCAGCCGCATCACGACGGCGTCCACCTTGCGGAAATATCCCGCCATCAGGCCGATGAACAGTCCGCACACGATCGACATCGTGGCGACCGCGATGCCGACGAACAGCGAGACCCGCGCGCCATAGACCGTACGGGCAAACACGTCGCGGCCGAGATGGTCGGTGCCGAACCAATTCGCCTCCGAGGGCGGGCGCAGGCGCAGCGCCGGCTGCATCGTGACGGCATCGCCGGCAAACAGCGGGGCGAGGATTGCCAGCAGCGCGATAAGTCCGAGGATCACGCTGCCGGCCACGATGGTTGGATTGCGCCGAACAAAACGGCGCCATTGTGGACGCGGCTTGGCGGGCCGAAGTGCTGGCTCTGCGGCAATGACGCTCAATAGCGTATCCTCGGATCGAGCAGCGTGTAGGACATGTCGACGAGCAGATTCACCAGCACGTAGACGCCGGAGAAGATCAGGATCACGCCCTGGATGATCGGGTAGTCACGCTTGGAGATGGCGTCGACCACAAGCCGTCCGAC
>JBBWZU010000826.1:0-9890 GCA_039649225.1 Hyphomicrobiales bacterium
CGTTCATGGACTACGCCATGCCGCGCGCCGATGATTTCTGCGACGTCGAGATTAAGGACAATCCGGTGCCGACGCCGACCAATCCGCTCGGCGTCAAGGGCGCGGGCGAGGCCGGCACGGTCGGCTCGCTGTCGGCGGGCGTGAATGCCATCGTCGACGCGCTGTCGGTGCTGGGCATCCGCCACATCGACACGCCTTGCACGCCGTTCAAGGTGTGGCAGGCGATCCAGACCGCGAAGCAGGGGAAACCAAACTGAGAACCTCAGCGAGCACCCACCTCATCCTGAGGAGCACTCGCGAAGCGAGTGCGTCTCGAAGGATGGGCGGCCCGGGAGCGTTGCCATCCTTCGAGACGCCGGCCTTCGGCCGGCTCCTCAGGGATGAGGACTGAGTGCGCTGCATCGAGTGCAGGAAACAACGAAGGCTACACCGTCGCCGCTGTCCCCAAAATCACGCTCGCCTGCGCCGACAATACGCCGCCATTGCCGTGCACCATCGCGACATCGTGCTTGGTGACCTGCCGCGCGCCGCATTCACCGCGCAACTGCCGCACGCCTTCGATCAGGATCAACAGCCCGTACATGCCGGGATGGCAGTACGACAGCCCGCCGCCATTGGTATTCACCGGCAGCGCGCCCTTGGGTGCGATGCGGCCATCCGAGACGAATGCGCCGCCTTCGCCCTTCCGGCAGAATCCAAGGTCTTCCAGAAACAGGATCGTGTTGATGGTGAAGGCATCGTAGAGCTCGACGATATCAACGTCCTTCGCGGACAGCTTCGCCATCTTGTAGGCCGCTTCGCCGGAAGGCTTTGCACCAGTGACGGTCAGGTCCGGCATCGACGAAATATTCATGTGCGTGGTGCCGTGGCCGCAGCCCAGGATGTAGGCTGGCGCTTTCTTGAGCGATTTCGCGCGCTCGGCGGATGTCACGATGATCGCGCCGCCGCCGTCGGTGACAAGACAGCAATCGCGCACCGAGAGCGGATCGCTGATCATGCGCGCTTTGAGCACATCCTCGATAGTGAGCGGTTTCTTCTCCCACGCCGCGGGATTGAGCTGCGCCCATTGCCGCGCCGCGACCGCGACGGCCGCGAGGTGCTCGCGCGTGGTGCCATACTGATGCATGTGGCGCGAGGCGGCGAGCGCGTAGGCGCTCGCCGGCAGAAAGGGATTGAACGGCGTTTCGTATGGATTGAACTCACGCTGCGAAGCCTGCTTGCGGCCAACGCTACGCTGCGTCGACCCATAGGCGATCACCGCCACATTGCACAGGCCGGCCGATACCGCCGCCATCGCCTGTGCGACGTGAAACTCGAACGACGAGCCGCCGGTCATGCTCGAGCCGATGAATTTCGGTGCAATACCGAGATATTCGATCAGCGACACGATCGACATGCGCTGCTGCGTCATCGCGCAGAACAGCCCGTCGACGTCCTTGATCGTCAAGCCGCAATCGGCGAGCGCGCGCGTGATCCCCTGCGCGCAAAGATCCATCGGGCTCATGCCGTCGGCCACCTGGCCAAGGTCGGACTCGGCAACACCGACGATTGCCGCTGAAGCGCGTTTCAAGCCGTCCATCACGCGGCCTCCGGCGTGAATACGGGAATCGGTGGTTCTTCGCCACCTTGGCTGTGCACGCGAAATTTCACCCGCATGCCGATCTTCACCTCGCTCGCCGGGATATCCTCGACGCGGCTCATCAGCCGAAAGCCTTCATCGCAGTCGATCAGCGCCACGTTGAAGGGCGCGCCTTCGGCCGGATGCACGATGGTGGTCGCATAGACGGTGCCGCGGCCTTTGCTGACGCGCCATTCGAGCTTGTCGCTTCCGGTGAAGGGGCAGATCACGCGCGGGAAGAACACCGCGCGGTTGGCCTCGGGGCTGAACTGGTAGGCAAGCTCGCCTTTTTCGAGGTGCGAAACGTAGGTCGCGAACGGTGATGTGGCATCGTTGGGCATCGTGTCTTCTCCCCTGCCCAACTTTGTAGCCCTGGCGCGCGCCGCGAGGCAACACGCGCGCTGAGCATGGTGCGCATGCGCGCCGGTTCGGCTAGGCTTGCCGAAAAGGGAGGAAGAAGATGCGAATGGCGATCCTGTCGCTGGCGGCCACGATGCTGCTGGCAGGAGGTGCTCTGGCGCAAGAGCGCACGCGCGCTCTCGTGAAATACGACAACGTCGAGATCGATGTGATCGCCGAAGGGGCGGGTCCGCTGATCGTGCTGTTGCCCTCGCGCGGGCGCGACTCGGAGGACTATGACGAGGTCGCGGCGGGCCTGGCCAAGACCGGCTTCCGCGTCTTGCGGCCGCAGCCGCGCGGCATGCACGCCAGCAAGGGACCGTTGAAGGACATCACCCTGCACGATTTGGCGCGCGATGTCGCAACTGTGATCGAACGCGAGAATGCCGGCCCGGCCGTGATCGTCGGACACGCCTACGGCAACTGGGTCGCGCGCATGACGGCGGTGGATCATCCAAAGCTGGTGCGCGGTGTCGTACTGGCTGCGGCGGCGGCGAAGAAGTTTCCGCCGCGCCTCTCGCAACTCGTCTCCAAGAGCGCCGACATGACGGTGCCGGAAGCGGAGCGCCTTGCCGCCATGCAGGAGATATTCTTCGCCTCCGGCAATGATCCGAAGATCTGGCTCAAGGGCTGGTGGACCGAGGCGAGCGAGGGCCAACGTGTCGCGGCGGCAAACGTCAAGCAATCCGACTGGTGGGCGGCCGGCAACGTGCCGCTGCTCGACCTTCAGGCGGGGGCTGATCCGTTCAAGCCGAAGGGCACCGAGAACGAGTTGAAGGATGAGTTTCCCGATCGGGTTACTATCGCGGTGATCCCGAACGCCAGCCACGCGCTGCTGCCCGAGCAGCCGGCCGCCGTGGTGGAGGCGATCGCCAAATGGGTGAGGAAACTCCCACCCTCATCCTGAGGAGCGGTCCGCAGGACCGCGTCTCGAAGGATGGCCACGAACCCCGTCGTTCCCGCCCTCGTGCTTCGAGACGCACGGCTACGCCGCGCTCCTCAGCATGAGGGCTATCCAGCCACCACCTTGTTCCTCAACACCCCGATGCCGCTGATCTCGATCTCGCAGACATCACCCGGCTTCATGTTCGACGGGATGCCGTCGGTACCCATCCACATCACGTCGCCCGGCTCGATGGTGCAGTATCGACTGACTTCCGCGATATAGGTCGGCGCATCGAAGATCATGTTGTTGGTCTTGAAGCTCTCGGTCACCTGACCGTTGAGCCTTATCGTGGTCACCATCGCGTCGATATCCGCGCCGGTGGCGATGCACGGTCCCATCGGCTTGAAGGTGTCGCAGTTCTTTGCGCGCCAGAGCGTGCGGTCGTTTGCCTGCCAGGTGCGTTCGCTGACGTCATTGCCGATGGTCCAGCCGAACACGCAGTCGAGCGCTTCCTCCTTCGAGACATTGCGGCAGCGCTTGCCGAACACCGCCACCAGCTCGCCCTCGTACTGAAATTCGTCGCCGGCATCTTGCGGCTTTACGATGTTCTCTCCATGCGCGATGAGCGCGTTGTTGGCCCGATAGCCGATGTCGGGGCGCGGCGGGAATGACGGTTTGGTGCCGCGCTTCGCTGCCATGCGCTCGACATGATCGCGATAATTCACGCCGACACAGAAGAATGTGCTTGGGATCACCGGCAGTTCCAGCTTCACCGACCCGAGCGGAGCCGATTGTGCTGTGACCTTGTGCGCGCTCCACGGCGTACCCTCGACCTTGCGAACTATCTCGCCCTCGATGAGGCCAAAAGACGCTTCGCCGCCGACCGAGTACCGGCACCAGATCATCGTCTTCCTCCCGTTCTTGTTTTTGAAGAAAAGCGTGCGCGCGGGCACGCTCGCCCGATCGATTGCTCAATCGGTCGAGCGTCGCAGCAATCGTTTATCGGGGCGTTGTTTTTCGCGCTCGATCGCCTCGGCGATCAGCTTCTTGGCTTCCTGCGCGTCGCCCCAGCCGACCACCTTCACCCACTTGCCCGGCTCGAGGTCCTTGTAGTGCTCGAAGAAGTGCCGGATCTGCTGCAGCGTGATGTCCGGCATGTCGGTGTAGTTGACCACATGCTCATATCGCTTAGTCAATTTGGGAACCGGAACCGCAATGATCTTTTCATCGCCACCGGCTTCGTCATCCATCTTGAGCACGCCGATCGGCCGCACATTGATAACCGCGCCGGGTACGATCGGCCGCGTGTTGGCGACCAGCACGTCGATCGGATCGCCATCGTCGGACAATGTGTGCGGCACGAAGCCGTAATTGCCCGGATAGCGCATCGGCGTGTGCAGAAAGCGGTCCACAACCAACGTGCCGGCGGCCTTGTCCATCTCGTATTTGATGGGCTCGCCGCCGATCGGCACTTCGACGATGACGTTCACGTCATCCGGAGGATTGTGACCTATCGCGATGGCATCGATGCGCATGGTGCTGCAAGTTCCCTGGTTCAGGTAACACTCTACGCAACCCGCACGGGCGCGCCAACGCATGCTGGACAACCAGGGTTCAATATTGCGATGGAAATCGCCGTGATGCGCGCGACAAGCGCCGCGAAAGCATCGAACGGTACTATGCGTTTCATCTCGTCGGTAAAAATACCAACTGACATTACGAGAAGGAAAATATACTCTGTTCTCCTGATTGCATCGCGTTGCGCGCGAATTTGTAAGTCGTCTTGTCGCGGCATCTGTCTGTTTGCGTGTGTTTCCGACAGCTTCCCGCGACAGGACGCCATGAGCCACATTCTAGTGATCGACGACGAGCAGTCCGTGTGCCGGGTTATCGAGGCGGTGCTCACCGCCGCCGGCTACACCGTTACGACGGCGTCGGACGGACGTTCGGGAATCGAGGCAGCCGAGAAACAGGATTTTTCCGTCGCGATCGTGGACCTGTGCATGCCGAACCTGAATGGCATCGACACGATACGCGAGTTCAGGGCGATGGCGCCGCACGTGAAGCTGATTGCGATGTCCGGTCTGATGTCCTCGTCCGGAGGCAACACGGCGCCGGATTTTCTCGGCATGGCGATCAACCTTGCCGGCATCCCGAAGCTGTCGAAGCCGTTCCGGCGGATCGAGCTCTTGGATGTCGTGGAGCACGTCATGCACAAGAAGGCCTCGGACGCGGCCTAAGACGTCACGCAAGACACATCTTTCTCCGGGCTCTTCAGGCGGCAGTCGTGAACGAGGGTTGAACCCGCGTTCAAGCGCCGGTTCGTTCTTGCGATCTTCAGATCTGAGATCGCGGCCGAGCATCACCAGCATCGTCCATCCGCCGCCCGCGCGCCGTTATGCCTTCGCGCGGGGGAAGAGCCGTGTCCTGCGCGGTGCAGGGGGTGGGCAGCCGATCTCTCATAATGCTGTACGTCAATTGATATTGTGGTATTTGCTCCCGACAGGGAAATGCGGTGGCCGCGCGGACTGTCGTGAACGCCGCAGAACAATGGAAGCGACAGCATGGCGCGGATGAAGGGTGCCGACCTGATCACGGAGCATCTGATCAGAAACAAGATTCCTTACGTGTTCGGCATTTGCGGCCACGGCAATGTCGGCATGCTGGACTCGCTCTACCAGGCGAAGGACAAGATCAAGCTTGTCTCGCCGCGCCACGAGCAGGTCGCCGCGCACATGGCCGACGCCTATTTTCGCGTGCGCCACGAGGCGGTCGCGACGCTCACCTCCTGCGGTCCCGGCTCCGCCAATATCGTGATGCCGCTGCAGGTGGCGCTCTCGGATTCGTCGGCCATCCTGGCGATTACCGCCAACGTGCCGACGCAGCAGTTCAATCGTTCCCCGTTCCAGGAGGTGAACCGGCACTATCAGGCCGACATGGTCAACGTGTTGCGCCCGGTGGTGAAGCGCTCGTTCCAGCCGACGCGCGTCGACATGTTGCCGCTGGCGCTGCGACAGGCGACAACCACGATGCTGTCCGGCCGGCCGGGCCCCGTGAACGTCGATGTGCCGTTCAACGTGTTTCAGGAGGAAGACGACGTCGAGGTGCCGCCGGCTTCGCCGAAGCTCGGCGCGCAGCGCAGCGGCGCCGCGCCCGACGATATCGCGGCCGCGCTCGACCTGATCCTCAAGGCGCGCAGGCCCGTGCTGTTCGTCGGCCACGGCGTCACGCTTGCGGAGGCGAGCGATGAATTGACCGCATTTGCCCGCAAGCTCGGCATTCCGGTGATCTCCTCGCCGAACGGTTTCGGCACCATCGACATGACCGATCCGCTGTCGCTCGGTTTCATCGGCCGCAATGGGGCGTTTCCGGCCAATCAGGCCGGACGCCACGCCGACGTCGTGATCGCGGTCGGCGCGCGTTTCGATGATCGCTCTGCCTCATCATGGTTGCCGGGTTATTCGTGGAATTTCCCGCACGCCAAACTCATTCACGTCGATGTCGACCCGGAAGAACTCGGTCGCAACTATCCGCCCGATCTTGCCATCATGGCCGACGCACGCACCTTCCTGCGCCAACTGCTCGGCGAACTCGAGCACCGCAAGCCGCGCGAGGGCGCGCTGAAGGCTTGGCACGCCGAGATCAAAGGCTGGACCGAGGAATGGGAGGCCTTCACCAAGCCGAACTTCGACATCCACGCGACGCCGATCCGCCCCGAGCGTATCGTCGCCGATTGCCAGGCGGTGCTGCCCGACAACGCGATTCTCGCCTGCGACGTCGGCGTCAATCACAATTGGTACATGCAGTATTGGAAGGCGCGGCGGCCGCAGCAGATGCTCAATTCGTGGGGCTTTTCCGGCATGGGCTTTGGCGCCGCCGGCGCCCTCGGCGCCAAGCTCGCAGCGCCCGACCAGCCCGTGGTGGCGATCGCCGGCGATGGCTGCTTCACAATGGTGCCGCATGTGCTGTGCACGGCGGTCGAATACAACATCCCGGTCGTCTGGGTGATCTGGAATAACTTCGCCTGGGCCTCGATCCGCGACATCCAGTATGGGATGTTCGGCGGGCGCGAGCTTGGCACCGCGTTTTACCAGGGCGCCAACCAGACGCCGTACAATCCGGACTTTGCCGCATGGGCGCGCGCCGCCGGCGTCGAAGGCATCACGGTGACCCGGTCGCAGGACTTCAAAAGCGCGCTGGATCACGCCGTGAAGCTCAACAAGCCGGTCCTGCTCGACGTGCATGTCGACGCCAATGTGCGGCCGCCCGCCACCGGCGCATGGCAGCTGCCGCCGACGCCCTACAACGAGCCGGTGTTCGGCCAGCGCTGGGTACCCGACATGGTGCCGGCGAAGTGAGTGCTCACATGACCGAACGCCGTTGGTTCATCCGCAATATCGCCGCGGTGCCGTGGCGCCAGTTTCCCGATCATTTCGGCGGCGCGTTGTCGAAGCCGCTGGTGATGCCCGAGACCGCGGGCTCGCAGCATATCGACTACCGCATCTCGATGTATCAGCCGATGGCCTATGTGAAGCTGCACAAGCACCAGATCCAGGAGCAGGTCTATCATGTGCTTGAAGGCGAGGGCCTGATGGAGATCGATGGCGAAAGCCACGTCGTGCGCAAGCACGACTACATCTTCCTGCCGCCCGGTGTGGAGCACGCAATCAACAATACCGGGCTGGTCGATCTGGTGTTTCTGGTGGTGACGTCGCCTGTCAGCGACGATGTCAAATAAAGCGGCGACGTACTATTGTCGCCGGCCGAACGCCGTCACCCTCGGAGACCTCCGGTGAGAACGCGCACCAAAGCAAAGCCCGCCGAAAAGGCGCCGGCGCCGCCCAAGAGCAAGATCGCCCGGCTGGTCGAACCGGTGCAAACCGACATCGACGATGACGCCGAGGACAAGCAGCGTGGCGGCATCCAGTCGCTTGGCCGCGCCTTCGCGATCCTCGAAGAGGTCGCGCGTCACCGGGAGGGCATCGGCCTCGCGGACTTAAGCAAGCGGGTCGGTCTGCACAATTCGACCGCGTTCCATCTGGTCAAGACCATGGTGTCGCTCGGCTACATCCGCCAGGAGAAAGACACCAAGCGCTATCGCGTCGGCCGCCCGTTGTTCGCGCTCGCCGCCAGCTCGCTCGACGAGATCGAGATGGTCAATGTCGCGACGCCCGTGCTGGAAGATCTGGCGCGCGACACCGGGGAAAGCAGCCATTTCGCGGTGCGCATGGGCGATGCCGTGACGGTGATCGCGCGCACCAGCGGGCCGGGCGCATTCCAATTGACCGATCGCGTCGGCGTGGTGCGCCCGGCGCATTGCACGGCACTCGGCAAGATCATTCTGGCAGCGTTGCGCCCGGATCAATTGCAACGCTTCCTCGAACGCGTCGAGCTCAAGCCCTCGACCGAGAAGTCGATCACCGACATTGCGGTGCTCCGGCGCGAGATCGAGGAGATCCGCCGCTCCGGGATCGCGTTCGACGATGGCGAGTTCAATCTCGAGGTCCGCTGCGTGGCCGTGCCGGTGCGCGACTTCACCAGCCAGATCGTCGGTGCGCTCGGCATCTCCGGTCCGGTCTGGCGCCTCTCGATCCAGGCGCTGCAAAGCCGCGCGAAAATGCTGCAGGGCGCGGCGGACCGGCTCTCCACCGATTTCGGCGCCAAGGATTTTGGCGCCAAGGATTTCGGCACCGAGAGGGCATCGTCGCTTCCCAAATCGCCGCAAGGCTGAATTGCCCGCGCATTTGGCGTTGACTTCGTCCCGGCCCTCCGGAAATATCGTTCAACAATAGAAAACCGTCTCTCACATTGTCGCATATGTGTGGCCGGGGCAGACGGATCGCCGAACGCGCGCAGCCGGGGAGGAGACGACATGAGCCACAGCCGCAGGACCGTGTTGAAAGGCGGCGCCGCGCTCGCGGGCGCCAGCGCGTTCGGATGTCCGGCGATCGTTCGGGCGCAATCCGACAAGATCAAAATCGGGCACCTGACGCCGCTCACCGGTTTCCTCGGCGCGCTCGGCGCCTACGCGCAACTCGGCATCCGCATGGCCGAGGAGGAGATCAACAAGTCAGGCGGCGTCATGGGACGCCAGCTGGACATCACGTCCGAGGACTCGGTCAATCCCGCGACCGCCGCCACCAAGGCGCAGCGGATGCTGGAGCAGGACGGCGTTGCGTTCCTGATGGGCGAGATCAACTCCGCATCCGCGCTCACCATCATGCAGGTCGCGGCGCGCAACAAGAAATTCTTCCTGCAGATCGGCGCGCGCTCCGACGCGCTGCGCGGCAAGAGCTGCAACAAGTACACGTTCCACGTCGATATCCCGAGCGCCGTGATGGTCAACGCGGTCGGCAAGGCGCTGGTGCGCGACAACATGATGAAGGACAAGAAATTCTACACGCTGACCGCCGACTATCTGTTCGGCCACGATCTGGCGCGTTCGGCCAAGGCATTCTTCGACGCCAATGGCGGCAAGATCGCCGGCGATGAGCTGATCGCGACCGACGTGACCGACTTCAGCCCGTATCTGTTGAAGATCCGCCAGGCCAAGCCCGACATCGTATGCTCGAATCTCGCGGGCAATCAGGTCACCAACCTGATCAAGCAATACGCCGAGTTCGGCCTGCCGTATCCGATCGTGGGGTTCAATCTCAACACCGCGGATGCCTGGGCGGCGGGTGAGGGAAACCTGAGCGGGACATGGCCGACGGTCTGGTACCACACGCTCGATGTGCCCGGCTCGAAGACGTTCGTGGAGAGCTTCATCAAGCGGAACGGCAAGCCGCCCGAGAACCACGCCTGGATCGAATACGTCTCGCTCAAGCTGATGGCGCAGGCGATCAGCGAGATCAAGTCGACCGACACCGACAAACTGATCGCGTATTTCGAGAAGGGCACCGAGTTCGACGTTCTCAAAGGCCGCAAGGCCTATTTCCGCGCCTTCGACCATCAGCTGATGCAGGAGGCCTATCCGTTCACCGTCAG
>JBBWZU010000830.1:0-22285 GCA_039649225.1 Hyphomicrobiales bacterium
GCCGTCACGACCTCGTTGAGCGCGGTCACGTTCTCGGCGTCCGTCGGCGGCTTGCTCATCGCCTCGGGCTTGAACGCAGGCGCAAGCTTGTCGCGCGCAACCGCGATCGCGGCGAGCTTCTTGTCCTGATCGGCGGGCACGAAATAGTTGAGGGTTCGCACCTGCGCAACCTCGGGCACCTTCGAGAGCCGCTCAGCGATCGGCGCGGTGTCGGGCAATGATTTCGCCAGCACGCTGATCGCGTTGGCGCCGGTGATCGGATCGCGGCGCAGATCGAGGAAAGTCGCGATCGATTCGACCTTCGGGCTGCGCAGGTTGATCGGGTTGAAGTCGAAGTGCAGGTAATAAAGCAGCGGCAGGCCGCCGAGCGAAACAATGGCGACGCCAACGATGACCGCAATGCGATGGTCTTCCATGAAGCGGTCGACCGGAGCCAGGAACGAGAACCCGAGCGGCACCGGCTCGCCGGACGGATTCATGACCGCCAGCAATGCGGGCAGCAGCGTGATGCTGGAAAAATACGCGATCATCATGCCGATGCCGGCGATCTGCCCGAGTTCGGAGACGCCGCGGTAAACGGTCGGCACGAACGACAGAAAGCCCGCCGCCGTTGCGGCGGCAGCCAACGTCAGCGGCGCGCCGGCATGCGCCGCCGCAAGCGCGAGCGCGCCTTTGAGATCGTCGAGCTCGAAGCGTTCGGCGCGATAGCGCACGCTGAACTGGATGCCGAAATCGACGCCGAGGCCGACGAACAGCACCGCGAACGCGATGGATATCAGGTTGAGCGGGCCGACCACCAGGAAGCCGAGCGCCGCCGTGACGGCAAGACCGATCACCAGATTGATCGAGACCGCCAGAATGATCTTGCCGGACTTGAGCGCGAGCCACAGGATCACCAGCACGATGACGACGGTGCCGATGCCGTTGACCAGCATGCCTTCCTGCACCGTCGAGAACTCCTCGTCGGCGATCGGGACCGGACCGGTCAGGCGCACGCGCGCGTGGTAGTCGCCGGCAAGCTTCAGGTCGCTCGCCGCCTGGCGGATCGCGTTGGTGGCTTTCTTGCCGGGCTCGAGCGCGGTAAAATCGAGCACCGGCTGGATATCGATGAATTTGCGTTTCTCGTTCGGCTGCGAGCCGCCGCTCATCAGCTCCTGCCACGAGAAGTTCACCGGCTTCTTGGCGAGGACGCTTTCCACCGTGTCGGCGGTCGCGGTCAGCGGACGGATCATGGCGTCGAGCGTGATCTTGTCGAGCTCGACACCCGTAAGGCCCATTTGCAGCACTTCGACCAGGCCGCGCAGGCTCGGGTCGGTGGCAAGCTGGGCGATCAGCGGCTCGGCCTGGGTGAGCTGGCCGGCGATCTTTTCGGTTTCGGCCGTCGGCAAGAACAACAAGCCATTGCGCCGGAAGAACTCACCCCCTCCCGGCTGAGTGACGCTCTTGAACGCCTCTTTGTTGGCGGAGAGCTTTTCGAACAGCAGGGCCGTCGCCTGGCTGGTGAGCTCCGGCGTCGGCGCCTCGACGACGGCCAGAATCGACTGGAGATGCTGCGGAAAGGCTTTTTCGAACGCGATTTCTCGCTGACGCCACGGCAGCTTCTGGGAAATCAGCGTATTGATATCAGTATTAATGGCGAAATTCCGCTCCGCGTAGACGGATGCGGCAAGGGCAATGAGCACCGAGACGGCGATCACCGTCCACGGGTGGCTGATGCTCCGTTTAACCAGCGCGACGATAACGGCTCTAAGCATGCCTTTGTTTTTTCTCGTAAAATCGCAATATTCGGCGGCCCGGGCTGTGCCAGATCAGATGAACCTTGGCCGATGGAGGGCGTTGACGAACTGGCTAGCGAGGGCCGCTAGCACAGGGAACGGGCGGGGTCGACTCCTCCCCAGAACAACTGGCGGTTCAATGAGCGATGTATTAGTTCATTGCACTGCGGCAAGCCTCGGGGCAAAGTGGGAGGTCCAGTCAGGCCATCCGTTATGGGGGTGGGTGGTACCTGCAAAGACGATGTTGTTCCGATCATGACGTTGAGGACCAAAATTTTGGAAGCGATCAAGAACCCCGCGGACTTGCGGCGCGTCAACGAAAAAGACCTGCAGCAGGTCGCCGACGAGCTGCGCGCCGAAACCATCAATGCGGTCGCCGTGACCGGCGGGCATCTCGGTGCCGGCCTTGGTGTCGTCGAGCTGACCGTAGCACTTCATTACGTGTTCGACACGCCGAACGATCGTCTGGTCTGGGACGTCGGCCATCAGGCCTACCCGCACAAGATCCTGACCGGCCGGCGCGAGCGTATCAAGACGCTGCGCCAGGGCGGCGGACTGTCCGGCTTCACCAAGCGGGCCGAGAGCGAATACGACGCGTTCGGCGCTGCACACTCCTCCACGTCGATCTCTGCCGGTCTCGGCATGGCGGTTGCCGCCGAGCTGTCGGGCGAGAAGCGCAATGTGATCGCCGTCATCGGCGACGGCGCGATGTCGGCCGGCATGGCCTATGAGGCGATGAACAATGCCGGCGCGAAGAATTCGCGCCTGATCGTGATCCTGAACGACAATGAGATGTCGATCGCGCCGCCGGTCGGCGCGCTGTCGGGCTACCTCGCACGCCTGATCTCCGGGCGCACCTACACGTCGCTGCGCGAGATCGGCAAGCAGATCGCCAAGCGCATGCCGAAGGCGGTCGAGGAGAAGGCGCTGCGCGTCGAAGAATACGCGCGCGGCTTCCTCACCGGCGGCACGCTGTTCGAGGAACTCGGCTTCTATTATGTCGGCCCGATCGACGGCCACAACCTCGATCAGCTCGTACCGGTGCTCAAAAACGTGCGCGATGCCGAGAACGGCCCGATCCTGATCCATGTCGTGACGCAGAAGGGCAAAGGCTACGCGCCCGCCGAAGCGTCGAGCGACAAATATCACGGCGTCGTCAAGTTCGACGTCGCGACCGGCAAGCAGGACAAGGCCAAGGCGAACGCCCCCTCCTACACCAAGGTGTTCGGCGAGAGCCTGGTGAAGGAAGCGCGCAAGGACGACAAGATCGTCGCCATCACGGCCGCGATGCCCGGCGGCACCGGCATCGACATCTTCGAAAAGGAATTCCCCGCGCGCACCTTCGATGTCGGCATTGCCGAGCAGCACGGCGTGACCTTTGCGGCAGGCCTTGCGACCGAGGGCTACAAGCCGTTCGTTGCGATCTACTCGACGTTCCTGCAGCGCGCCTATGACCAGATCGTGCACGATGTCGCGATCCAGGGTCTGCCGGTGCGCTTCGCGATCGACCGTGCCGGCCTGGTCGGCGCCGACGGCCCGACGCATGCCGGCTCGTTCGATGTCGCCTATCTCGGCTGCCTGCCCGGCTTCGTCATCATGGCGGCGGCGGATGAGGCCGAGCTCGTCCATATGGTCGCCACGCAGGTCGCGCTCGACGATTGTCCCTCCGCGTTGCGTTATCCGCGCGGCGACGGCGTCGGCGTCGACATGCCGGAGTTCGGCATACCGCTCGAGATCGGCAAAGGCCGCGTGTTGCGCGAGGGCTCCTCGGTTGCATTGCTGTCGTTCGGAACGCGGTTGCAGGAATGCTTCAAGGCGGCCGACATGCTGGCAGCGCAGGGCTTGTCTGCGACAGTCGCCGATGCGCGCTTTGCCAAGCCGCTCGACACCGAACTGGTGCTGCGGCTCGCCAAGGAGCACGAGGTCTTGATCACGATCGAGGAAGGCTCGATCGGCGGGTTCGGCGCCCAGGTGATGCAGACGCTGGCCGAAAATGGCGCTCTGGACCGCGGTCTGCGCGTGCGCAGCATGGTCCTGCCGGACAGCTTCATCGACCAGGATTCGCCGGCCGCGATGTATGCGACCGCGCGCCTCGACGCCAAGGGAATTGTGGCGAAAGTGTTCGAGGCGCTCGGTAAGGACATTCGCATAGACGTAGTGCAACACGCCTAGGGGCATGCTAGTCACCCCGCCACCGGTTGCGCGGGGCCTCCGCGCGCCTAACTCTATTCGGGGCCTTGAACCCCGCAGGGAGCAAGTTTGATGAAGGTTATTCTGGCCCAGCCTCGCGGCTTTTGCGCGGGCGTGGTGCGCGCCATCGAGATCGTGGAGCGCGCGCTGGTGAAATACGGCCCGCCGGTCTACGTGCGGCACGAAATTGTCCACAACAAGCACGTCGTCGAGAGCCTCAAGGCCAAGGGCGCGGTGTTCGTCGAGGAATTGTCCGAAGTCCCGCCGAACGCCGTGACGGTGTTCTCGGCGCATGGCGTTGCCAAGAGCGTCGAGCAGGAGGCCGCCACGCGCGACCTGCCGGTCCTCAACGCCACCTGCCCGCTCGTGACCAAGGTGCACAATCAGGGCAAGCGCTATGTCGGCCAGGGCCGCAAGCTGATCCTGATTGGCCATGCCGGCCATCCCGAGGTCGAAGGCACCATGGGGCAGATTCCAGCACCGGTGGTGCTGGTGCAGAACGAGAAGGAAGTCGACGAGCTCGACATCTCGCCCTCAACGCCGGTCGCCTACGTGACGCAGACCACACTGTCGGTCGACGACACCAAGGGCATCATCCAGGCGTTGCAGAAGAAATTCTCCGACATCATCGGACCCGAGACGCGCGACATCTGCTACGCGACGCAGAACCGCCAGTCGGCCGTGCGCGACCTCTCGAAGGTCGTGGACGTGATCCTGGTGGTCGGCGCGCAGAACTCTTCCAATTCGAACCGCCTGCGCGAGATCGGTGCCGAGGAAGGCATCCCGAGCTATCTAATCGCGGACGGCAGCGCGCTCGAAGCCGAATGGGTCAAGGGCGCGGAAGTCGTCGGCCTCACCGCCGGCGCGTCGGCGCCGGAAGTGCTGGTCGACAGCGTGATCGATGCGCTCGGCCGCCTCGGACCGGTTGAGGTCTCAACCCTGCCGGGGCGCGAGGAGCACATGGAATTCCGCCTGCCGGCCGAACTGACCGAAGGCTTTGCGACCAGGACCGTCAGCCGAGCAAGTTGACGTAACGTCATAGAGCATCTGAAATCACCAGCTAGACAGAAAAACTGAGAAAGTTAGTAGGATGGCCGTACCCTTTTTCAAGGAAATGAAGATTGGAGCGTACCTCGTGAAGCAGAAGCTCACGGGGCGTAAACGCTATCCGCTGGTCCTGATGCTGGAGCCGCTGTTCCGCTGCAATCTCGCCTGCGCCGGCTGCGGCAAGATCGATTATCCGGATCCGATCCTCAATCGCCGCCTCTCGGTGCAGGAATGCCTCGACGCGGTCGACGAGTGCGGCGCGCCGATGGTGGCGATTCCGGGCGGCGAGCCGCTGATCCACAAGGACATCGGCGAGATCGTGCGCGGCATCGTGGCGCGCAAGAAGTTCGTCTCGTTGTGCACGAATGCGCTGCTGCTGGAGAAGAAGCTGCACGAGTTCGAGCCCTCGCCCTATCTGTTCTTCTCGGTCCATGTCGACGGCATCAAGAAGCATCACGACAAGTCGGTCTGCATGGAAGGCGGCTTCGAGCGCGCCATCTCGGGCGTGAAGGCCGCGCTGGCCAAGGGCTTCGCCGTCAATGTCAACGCGACCATCTTCGATGGCCACCCGGCCGAAGACATCGCGGAATTCCTCGACATGGCCAAGGACCTCGGCGTCGGCGTCTCGATCTCGCCCGGCTACGCCTATGAGCGCGCGCCCGACCAGCAGCACTTCCTGGCGCGCCAGAAGACCAAGGAGCTGTTCCGCAAGGTGTTCGCGCTCGGCAAGGGCCGCGACTGGCAGCTCATGCACTCCGGCATGTTCCTCGACTTCCTGGCCGGAAACCAGGAAGCGCACTGCACGCCCTGGGGCATGCCGACGCGCAACATCTTCGGCTGGCAGAAGCCCTGCTACCTGCTCGGCGAGGGCTATGTGAAGACCTTCAAGGAACTGATGGAAGACACCGACTGGGACAGCTACGGCACCGGTGCTTACGAAAAGTGCGCGAACTGCATGGCGCATTGCGGCTACGAGCCGACCGCCGCCAACATGACCATCAGCCACCCGCTCAAGGCGCTCAAGATCGCGCTGTTCGGTGTCAAGACCGACGGCCCGATGGCGCCGGAGATCTCGCTCGCGAACCAGCGTCCGGCTCAGTACACCTTCGCCAAGCAGGTCGAGAAGACGCTGACCCAGCTGAATGCCGAGAAGGCGCAGAAGGCGGCCGAGAAGGCCGCAGCGCTCGCCGCCAAGGCCGCGGCCGAGCAGCAGACCCAGCATCTGACCGCGGCGGAATAATTCGCCGCTCTTTACTTTCCCGACACGAAAATGCCCGGCCTGCGCCGGGCATTTTTCATTTCTGTTTCATTTTCTATTTCATATTGAGAGACACCAGCGCAGGGACGCGTCCGGACGTTAGGCGTCCGCCGGCGCTGCGAAGTCCTGCTCCAGCGCCAAGGCGATCTGCGGCACCAGCGAGGGCACGGCGGGCGCTGTGTCGAGCAGGCCAAGCCCCGGCCCTAGAAGACCACTGCCCCGCACCAGCGCAGCGCGGGCCGCCCGGGCGTCGAACGACATTCGGATCAAACCCGCAAGGTCGCGCGGATAACGCACCAGCGAGCGCATCACAGCCAAGGGATCAATGGTTCCGTCAGAGCGCGTACCGGCCAGCGCCGAGCGTGGAATGGTGCGGGTCACCGGATCAACCACGACGCGGATCGCCGCGACCGGAACACCGTGCTGCGCGGCCGTGCGCGCGACGACGTGCGATTCCATGTCGACGATCAATGCGCCGGTCTTCTCGTGCAGTTCCCGTTTTTCGGATGCGAATGCCAACGGCTCGCAGACACCCGCGATCGCGCCGAGCACTGAACCTGGGATCATGCGCATCAGACGCTGCGACCAGCGGGCGTCGGTCGGCCGCTCGACCTCACCATCGAGCACCGATGAACCGATCACGCAGCTTCCGGGCTTCAACCCCGGCGCAAGACCGCCGGCGACGCCGAAGCTGATCAGTCCGCCGCAACCGGCGGCCATCGCGTGCGACAAGTTCGCCGCGAGATGCTTGCCGTCGCCGCCGCAAATGATCGGAACACCAAGGCCCGCCGCGATGCGAGCCTCGAAGGCCATCCCCACCACAACAATCATTCTCATGCCCCCCCGGGCATTTACATACCGAACGACACGACCCGGCTGTTGCCGTTCTTCAGGTTACGATAGCGCGCCATCGCCCAAAGTGGGAAGAATCGTCGGTATCCGTGATAACGCAGATAGAACACACGAGGAAAGCCGGTCGCCGTGTATCGCTCTTCCTTCCATACTCCATCTGCGCCTTGAGTCTGTGCAAGATATGTTACACCGCGTCTAACCGCCGCATGGTCCACTTCACCGGCCGCCATCAGACCTAGCAAGGCCCATGCCGTTTGCGATGCGGTGCTCGGCGCCTGCTCGTAACCGTGATAGTCGAGCTTGTAGCTGGCACCGTCCTCGCCCCACCCGCCGTCTTGATTCTGGATCGCCACCAGCCAGTCGACCGCCTTGCGGACTTCTGTTGACTTAGGGTCAACGCCGGCGGCGTTGAGCGCGCACAGCACCGACCAGGTGCCATAGATGTAGTTCATGCCCCAGCGGCCATACCAGCTCCCTTCCGGATGCTGGTCGCGCTTGAGCCACGCGATCGCGCGCCGCATCGGCTCCGATGTCGCGGGACGCTCGCCGAGCTGCGCCAGCATCGAGAGACAGCGCGCGGTCAGATCGGCGGTCGGCGGATCGAGCAGCGCGCCGTGATCGGCGAACGGGATGTTATTGAGATAGTGATAGTCGTTGTCGGCATCGAACGCGCCGAAGCCGCCGTCATGACTCTGCAGGCCGACGATCCATTCGCGCGCGCGGTCTATCGAGGTATCGAAGACCGCGCCGCGTTCGGCGCGCACACGGTCCATCGCCATCACGACCACTGCGGTATCGTCGAGATCGGGATAATGCGGGTTGTTGTACTGGAACGCCCAGCCGCCCGGACGCACGTTCGGACGCCGCGCGATCCAGTCGCCCTTCACGTCGAGCACCTGCAGCGGCTTGAGCCAATCGAGGCCGCGGTTGGCGGCCGCGGTCGCGTTCTCGCCGCCGGCTTCGAGCAGCGCGTGCGCGACCAGCGCGGTGTCCCACACCGGCGAGACGCAGGGTTGGCAATAGGCTTCGTCATCCTTGACGACGAGCAGTCTGTCGAGCGAGGCGCGCGCGATCGCACGATCCGGATGATCCGGCGGATAGCCCAAAACCGCATACATCTTCAGCGAATTTTCCATCGCCGGATAGATCGCGCCGAGGCCGTCGATACCGTTGAGCCGTTCGGTGGCGAAGGCAACGCATTTGTCTATCGCGCGCTTGCGCAAGCCCTTCGGCATCACCGGCTCGAGCGCGCGCAGCGCGATGTCGATCACCCGGAAGGTCAGGAACCACGACCATTTCTGGTGCGGCGCCTTGTGCGGCGCACCGACGGTCTTCGGATCCTGGCGGAACAGCTCGTCGATCGTGACGCCGCGCGGATTGATCGCCTTCGGCTTGAGCGCCTGCAGCACCAGCAACGGCACGATCACCGTGCGCGCCCAGTAGGAGATCTTGTCGATGTGGAAGGGAAACCACTTCGGCAGCAGCATGATCTCGACCGGCATCACCGGCACGCTCTTCCACGGCACCACGCCATAAAGCGAAAGCAGCGCGCGCGTGAACACGTTCGACTTCACGGCTCCGCCGCGCGAAAGCATTGCCTCGCGCGCGCGCCGCATGTGCGGCGCGTTGATGTCGTCGCCGATCATCTTGAGCGCGAAGTAGGCCTTCACGCTGGCGCTCATGTCGAACTCGCCCGCGTGGAACAGCGGCCAGCCGCCGTGCCCACCCTGGATGCGGCGCAGATAGACGCCGATCTTGCGCTCCAGCTCGAGGTCCGGCGTTTCGGCGAAATAATGCACCATCAGCACGTATTCGGCCGGGATGGTGGCGTCGGCCTCAAGCTCGTAGACCCAGTGGCCGTCCGGCTTCTGCTCGGCGAGGATCGCGTCGGCTGCGGCGCGGATGTGCTGTTCCAGCGCGGGATCGAATGTGTCCCGCGCCGGCGCCAGAGTATCAATCGTGGTATCGCTCATCACTTGTTCAATTTGCTGATTCAATTGCTGACTAATGCGGCACCAGATCGGCGGCGCGGTTGCCTGACCGAATGGCACCTTCGATCGTTGCCGGCAACCCAGTGCCGGTCCAGTCTCCCGCGAGGTAAAGGTTGCCCAGCGTCGTTTTGGAACCCGGACGCCTGGCATTCTCCTCGGGCGTTGCCGCAAAGGTCGCGCGGCGCTCACGCACGATCTGCCAAGGCGGCATCGCGCCCGAAAGCCCGGCAATCGCGGCAACTTCCGCCCAGATGGTCGCGGCCAGCTCTTCGCGCGAGTGCTCGAGCAGGCGATCCGCGCCGCTGGTCGTCGTCGATAGCCGCCCCGGATAGGAGAAGAGCCACTCCGTGGTGGCGTTGATGATGCCCATCATGGGCGGGAGATCTGCCGGCGGATCGAGGCGGAAATGCGCGTTCACAATCGCGCGAGATGACGTCGGGGTGGTGAGACCGGGCACCAGCGCCGCCGCCACCTGGGGCGGAACCGCGAGGATGACGCAGTCTCCAGCGGTCAGATCGACCTTCTGGTCGCCGAAGTCGAGCGCCTCGACCTTGCGGTTCGCGATGCCGAGGGCGCGCATCCGGTCGCCGAAGCGCACCGCCGCGTTACGGCCCGCCAGGTAGGCCAGCGCCGGCTCGACCAGCGCGTGGCCGAGCCCCTCATGCGCGATCAGCGGCCGGACATATTTGCCGCCGCGCATCATGGTCTCGCGGATGATCTGGCCGGCAAGCGACGCGGCGCCTTCCTTCGGGTCGGTGTTGAGCGCCGCGAGCATCAGCGGCTGCAGAAAGCGGTCATAGGCGGGACCGGAACAGTCGATCACCTCGCCCATCGTCTTCCTGGTCGGCAGCAGCAGCTTTACCATGCCGAGGAAGTCCGTCGCCTTGGTGCCGAGCGGACGGCGCCTGGCATCGAACAGCCAGAGCGGCAGCGGGCCATCATTGATGTCGATGGTCCAGCGCTCGCCGGTCGCCAGATCCATGAAGGCGAATTCGGAGGTCTTGGGGCCGACCAGGCGGTCCGCGGCGCCGATGGTTTTGAGGTAGGCCAGCGCCGCGTGGTTGGCCGACAGCAGCAGGTGATTGCCGTTGTCGATGACCATGTCGAGCTGCTGATCGTGATAGGAGCGGCAGCGTCCACCCGCCTGCCGCGCCGCCTCGTGCACGATGACGTTTTGGCCGCGCTCGGCGAGCCTGACGGCGGCGGCAAGGCCGGCCAGTCCGGCACCGATGACGTGGATCGTGCGCGACATCAGATGAACGCGTAGCGCAGGATGGTCAGGATGAGGCGCGGCTTCGATACCTTCACGCGGCCGCGTGGCGCCGCCCAGCCGCGCGCGATCAGCGCCTTGTAGATCGCCCCATAGGCCACCCGCATGATGCGCGGCGCGCGCACGGTCTTGCGCGTGCACTTGTCCATGATGCGGTCGGACTCGGCGAAATGCTCGCGCGCCCGCGCCGCCACCTGTTCGCACGCGACACCGATGCGCGGGTCGGCCATCACCTCGCCCGGTTCAGTGCTCGATATGCCGGCCTGCCGCAGTGCCTCGCGCGGAAGATAAAGCCGGCCGATCTCCGCATCCTCGTCGATGTCGCGCAGGATATTCGTCAGTTGCAATGCGCGGCCCAGATGGTAGGCGAGCGCGACGCCGGCCTTCTCTTCCATGCCGAACACGCGCACGCAAAGCCGCCCGACCGCGCTTGCGACGCGATCGCAATAGGCATCGAGCGTCGCCCAATCGGGCGCGCGGATATCGGCGTGGATGTCCATCTCCATACCGTCGATCACGGCGAGGAAATCCTCGCGGCGCAGACCGAACGTCTTGACCGGCCCGGCAAGGCTGCGCGCGCGCGACACCGCGCTGCCCGAATAGAGCGCGTTGATGTCGGCGCGCCAGAGCTTGAGCTGATCGAGACGTTCATCGCGCGGCCCGGGCGAATCCGCGATGTCGTCGACCTTGCGGCAGAACGAATAGATCTCGTACATGCCCTCGCGCTGCGCCTTGGGCATGATGCGCATGGCCGTATAGAACGAGCTGCCGGAGGCGCGCTGGGCAGCGGTATCATGGGTGTCGGCGACGGCCACGCGGTTACTCATGCATCTCGCTGCGAATGCCGCGGCGCCGGAGCGGGTGTCCGCCCGATGCGGCGCAGCGCATTCATGATCACACTGGTTAGTCCGTAGAACGCGAACTGCGGTTTGGAGAGGTGCACTTTTTCGCGCAGCGGATCGCGCGCCTGCAACATGGCCACGATGTGGCGTGCATAGGTATGGATGACCGCAACTTCGTGTGAAAGCCGCGCGTTCTCGATCCGGCTGGAGAAGACATCGCTCTGGCGCAGCAATTTTTCATTGCGCGCCGCGACATCATGAACGCAACGCAGGAGTTCCGGCGAGGATTGCGCGGCGCCAAGCTGTTCGGGCGCGGCGCCCGCGGCCGCGAAGGCATCGAGTGGAATATAGACGCGATTGAGATCGCGGAAATCCTTGCCGCAATCCTGCAGGTGATTGTTGATCTGCAGCGCGGCGCACAGCGCGTCGTTCGCCGCCCAGGTGGCGCGGCTCTCGCCGTGCACATCGAGCACGAAGCGTCCGACCGGCATCGCCGAGTAGCTGCAATAGTGAATGAGATCGTCCCAATCGGTGTAGCGCAGCTTGGTGACATCCATGCGGAATGCCGTGAGCAGGTCCTGCGCGTGGCGCGGCGGCAGGCCGCGTTGGGCCAGCGCGCCACGCAGGCGCACGGCTTCACGATTGTTGTCGCCTTTGCCGAGCAGATCCTGTTCCAGGCGATCGAGCTGGTCCAGCTTTTGCGCTTCAGTCAGCGTCGCGTGGTCCGAGATGTCGTCCGCGACGCGCACGAATTCGTAGAACGCCAGGATGATGCCGCGATGGCGCGCGTCGATCAGCACCGACGCGACGGGAAAATTCTCGTCGCGATGGCCCTTGCCGGAACGCAGTTCGCCAGCCGTGGTCATTGTGATCCTGATGCTTTCGCCTGGACGCGCCCTTTCCAGGCGCCTCCCTTTCCGGCGGCATATTGGTACGCGGAGTCCAGCGTATAGAGCATGAACAGGAAACTGATAGCGGGCAGCGCCAGACCCCACAAGGGCGAGAGCCGGTAGAACCTTAACGTCGGCTGGAACGCCAGCGCCATCAGCGCCCAGGTCACAATTCCGAGAATTTGCGCCCATCCGGCGGCGAACAGCGCCATGAACGGCGGCACCAGATAGGTCAATGCCAGGCCGATGACGGTTCCGGCCAGCATGAGGGGTGAATAGCGCAACTGCGCATAGGCCGAGCGCGCCACCATGCGGCGAATATCGCCCCAGTCGGGATACGGCCTGATGCTGCGCACGCGGTCGGTGAGGCCGAGCCAGATCGGACCCTGTTTCTTGAGCTCGACGGCGAGCGCGCAGTCGTCGATCAGCGCTCCATGGATCGCCTCGATGCCGCCCGCCGCGCGCAGCGCATCGCTGCGCACCAGCATGCAGCCGCCGGCAGCCCCCGCCATGTCGTTGTTCGGATCGTTCACCCAGGCGAACGGGTAAAGCATCTGGAAGAAGAATATGAACGCCGGGATGTGCACGCGCTCGGCCAGATTCTCGCAACGCCAGCGCGCCGTCAGCGATGTCAGCACCAGATCGTGCGCTTCGGCGTGGCCGACCAGCCAGCTCACGGTGTCGGCGTCGTGCACGATGTCGGCATCGGTGAGCAGCAGATATTTCGGCGCATATTTCTCTTCCGCCGCCGCGATCCCTTGGCTCACCGCCCAGAGCTTGCCGGTCCAGCCCTGCGGCAGCGACGTGTTGGTGACGATGGTTAACCGCTCTGCCGCACCGATCGCGGCCGCAGCCCGGCGCGCGACCTTAGCGGTACCGTCATCGCTGTCGTCGTCGACCAGCACCAGATGGAGCGCCGCGTAATCCTGCGCGGTCAGCGTGGTCACGCTCTCGGCGATGCTGTCGGCTTCATTGCGCGCCGGCACCACGATCGCAACGGATGGCGAATCGGCCGGGCGCCGCACGGGCGTGTCGTCGCGCTCGCGGCCGAGCCAGAACAGCCCACGCGCGAACACGAGATAAAGCCAGGTGGCGAGCGCCACCGCTGACAATGCCAGTGCGATCATTTCGGCATGGAGGTAACCACCCATCCCGGCCCTGTCCAGCAAGGCCGATGCTCAAGGTTACGGGGCCCTCCGAGCCACCTTGCCCCTCCCCGCCTTGGATGCCATAGGACGGGCCGGAATTAACCAGACGGAACCATTCTGGCTTGCGGAACGCCCGCTAAACTGCTGATTTTGGGGCGGAAACAGACATTACGAGCGATCAGACCGATGAATGACGCGATGGATGCCGGAACGGCGTTTCGGCAGCGCCTCGAGGGCGTTGCCGCCGATATCGAGCGGCTGCTGGCCGAACTTTTGGGCGACACCCCGCTCAGCGACGAGCGGGCGCGCCCGCAGCGGCTGATGGACGCCATGCGTCATGTCAGCCTGGCGGGCGGCAAGCGCCTGCGGCCGTTCCTGGTGGTCGAGGCGGCCGCCCTGTTCAAGGCGCCGCGCAGCCAAGCCCTGATGGCGGGGGCCGCGCTCGAATTCGTGCATTGCTACTCGCTCGCCCATGACGACCTGCCGGCGATGGACAATGACGACCTGCGCCGCGGGCGCCCGACCGCCCACAAGGCCTTCGACGAGGCGACCGCCATTCTGGCGGGCGACGGATTGCTGACGCTCGCCTTCGACATCCTGGCGCGGCCGGAAACGCATCCGAACCCGGCGGTGCGCGCCGAGCTCGTGCTCGCGCTCGCCCGCATGGCGGGCCTCGGCGGCATGGTCGGCGGGCAGATGCTTGACCTTGCGGCCGAAGGCCGTTTCGACGGGACGGTGAAGAAGCTGGGCGCCGCCGACGTGAAGCTGCTGCAATCGATGAAGACCGGCGCGCTGCTGCGGTTCGGCTGTCTTGCCGGCGCGATGCTGGGCGAGGCGAGCGCCACGCAACGCGAAGCGCTCGACCGCTACGGCTCGGTGCTCGGCGAGGCATTTCAAATCGCCGACGACCTGCTCGATGTCGAGGGCGATGCCGCGACCGTCGGCAAGGCGACCGGCAAGGACGCGGCGGCCGGCAAGGGCACATTCGTCACCGTGCTCGGCCTCGACGGCGCGAAGGCGCGATTGAAGACATTGGTGACCGAAGCCGAGCAGGCATTGGCGCCATTCGGGCGCGACGGCAACGTGTTGAAAATGGCGGCGCGGTTCGTTGCCGAGCGGAAGGCATGACGATGGCGAACGCGGCTGTCCCGACGACGCAAATCCCCGGCGTCTATCGGCGCCGGATCGGCGACATTGTGGTGACGGCGATCAGCGACGGCTACCTGAACGGTAGTTACGACTTTACGCGCAACATCGCGCCGCAGGACGCCGAGCGCATTTTGAAAGAGGCGTATCGCCCGGCGCCGCCGCGCATCTCGGTCAACACCTTCGTGATCCATTCGGCCGGGCGCATGGCGCTGGTCGATACCGGCTCGCAGGACAGCATGGGGCCGACACTCGGGCACATGCCGAAAAATCTCGTGGCAGCCGGCATCGATGCGAAACAGATCGACACCATCCTGCTGACCCACATGCATCCGGACCATTCCAACGGCCTGACAGACGCCAACGGCAAGGCGATCTACCCGCATGTCGAGCTCGTGGTCGCGGAGCGCGACGTCGCGCACTGGTTCGACGATGCCGCGATGGGACGCGCGACCGAGCGCCAGCAGATGCGTTTCTTCCGTTGGGCGCGCGAGCAGATCGCGCCGTACCAAAATCAGCGCCGCGAGCCGAAGGGCGAGGTGTTTCCCGGCGTCACCGCGGTGCCGCTCTACGGCCACACGCCCGGTCACACCGGCTATCTGATTGCATCGAAGGGCGAGCAGCTTCTGATCTGGGGCGACATAGTGCACATGCCGGACATCCAGACGCGGCGGCCTGAGGTTTTCATGGAGCCGGATGCGGATGGTGAGGCCGCGGTCGCCACACGCAAGCGCACGATGGACATGGTGGCTACCGACCGCCTCCTCGCGGCCGGCATGCACATGCACTTTCCGGGTTTCCTCAATCTCAATCGCCGCGCGGACGGCGGCTACGATTTGATCCCCGAAATCTGGGATCAGGCGTTCTAGTTGTTCTTTATTGGTCGCATTTTCTTACGGAAAGCCGGTGTCCACCTTTCCGGAAAATGCTCCAGCGCGCGTTCGCATAGCCGGTCCGCCAAACGCGCATCGCGGTTCTCGCCGCGGTCGATGGACACGTGCGGCGAAATCTGAAAAGCGTACCCGACATACAAAGGGATGAAACCTCATGCCGGATCGGATCGTTCGCGGCGTCCGCATCAACTACGAGATCATCGGACATTCCGGCCCCTGGATCGCGCTGACACCCGGCAGCCGGCGCGCCTATGGCGAGTTGACCGAGCTGGCGAAACAGATCGCCGCCGCGGGCTATCGCGTGCTGCTGCACGACCGGCGCAATTGCGGCGCGTCCGAAGTTTCGTTCGACGGTTCGGCCTCGGAAAACGAAATCTGGGCCGACGATCTCCACGAGCTCGGCAGTCAGCTTGGTGCACTGCCGATGTATGTCGGCGGCTCCTCGTCCGGCGCGCGGCTCGCGATCCTCTATGCGCTGCGCCACCCGGCAGCGCTGCGCGGCCTGCTGCTCTGGCGCGTCACCGGCGGCAAGGACGCGGTGGATAAGCTCGCCGAAAGCTATTACGGACAGTTCGCCAGGATCGCGAAAGCAGGCGGCATGCCGGCGGTGTGCGACAGCGAGCATTTCGCCGAATGCATCAAGGCGCGGCCGTCAAACCGCGACAGACTGATGCAGACTGACGTCAATGAATTCATCGCCGTGATGACGACATGGCGTGAGAAGTTCTTGCAGTCGTCCGAGCTGCCGATCGCGGGCGCGACCGAGCAGGACCTGAAAGCCATGACGGCGCCGGCCTGCATCATCGCGGGCAATGACGTGATCCATTCGCCGATCACGGCGCGCAAGGCCGCTTCGCTCATCCCGGGCGCGGTGCTGCACGAGAACGTCGTCGCGAAGCTGCCCGACGACGGGCTGCGCCAGGAGTGGGACCGCAAAGAATGGCGCGACGCCGAGCCGCGCATTGCGGCGATTTTCTCCGACTTCCTCGCACAGACCGAGCGCGCGCCTCGGGTTGCCTGAGCGCCTCGTTAAAAAAGAGAAGACCCATGAGCCTTGAGATCCGCCGCGTCGTGACCGGCCACGACGCCAGCGGCAAAGCCGTCGTGAAGATCGACGAGATCGCCAAAAACATCAAGAACAACCGCCCCGGCGCGTCATCCTGCGTGGTCTGGTCAACCAGCGGATTCCCCGTCGACAACGACCGCGAGGTCGATCCGAGCGCAGCATCGATCGGCACCACGGTCGAGAGCGGCACCGTGTTCCGCATCGTGCGCTACGAGCCGGGCGTAAGCCCGCGCAACCATCGCACCGATTCCATCGACTATGCGGTCGTGATGTCGGGCGCGATCGAGATGGAACTCGACGACGGCGTCGTGGTGAGACTGAAAGCCGGCGACGTGCTGGTGCAGCGCGGCACCATCCACAATTGGGTGAACCGCGGCACCGAGCCGTGCATGGTCGCATTCGTGCTGGTCAGCGCCAAGCCCGTGACGGCGGCGGGCCAGAAGCTCGACGCGATCGGGTGAGAGTCAGTTCGCCTCGATCCCGACAGCCTTCACCCGGACGCCCGCACCCTCGACCTCCCGGCGGAAGAACGCCGCAGTCTCCTCGGCATTGCGGTTGTCCGGGAAATAGCCGTCGCGCTGCAGCACTTTGGCAAGATCCGGCTCCTGCACGGCGGCGCGAACCGCCGCGTTGAGTTTGTCGACGATCGCGGCCGGCGTCTTTCCCGGCGCGAAGAACATGCCCCACGACGATGATCCCTCGTAGCCGGGCAGCGCGTCCTTCATCAGCGGCGTGTCGGGAAACTCCGGAAACGGCTTTTTGCCGGTGAACGCGATCGCCCGCACGGTGCCTTGCCTGATCAGGCCGATCACGGATGGCGGGGTGACGAACATCACGTCGATACTGCCGCCGAGCAAGGCGGTCATCACTTCCGATGCGCCTTTGTAGGGAATGTGCTGCGTCGTGATACCGGCCTTCTGGGCGAACAGCTCGGTCGCCAGATGCAGCTCGTTGCCGACGCCCGGCGAGCCGTACAGCACGCGGTCCTTCTTGCCCTGCGCGATCAGATCGGCGACCGACTTGATCGGGCTCGTCGCCTTGACCAGCACGAACAGCCCATCGAGCAGGCCGCTGGTCGCGATCGGCTTGAGGTCGGTCAGCGTATCGTAGCCGAGGTGCCGGTAGACAAACGGCGTCGGGCAAATGGACGCGCTGGAGAACAGCAGCGTGTAGCCATCACCGTCCGACAGGGCGACGGCGCGCGCCGCCACCGTCCCATTCGCACCCAACCGGTTTTCCACGAAGAAATTCTGGCCGAGCGCCTTGCCAAGCTGCTGCGAGACCGTGCGCGCCTGGATGTCCGGGCCGCTGCCCGCCGCAAACCCGACGATCACGCGCACCGGACGGGCCGGATAATCGTCGGCCGCGCCCGGCCCGGCGCACAAAGACAGCGCCGCGAGGGCGCAGGCGAACGCGATCCGCGACATGCCGGCTTCCTTGTCGTTTCCGGCCGGGAGGATTGGTCAGACGACGCGGCCGATCAAGCGGCCGGCTCGCGACGGCTGCCATGCAACGGGCGACTTGGCTCTTTGAATAAGGTGGTACAGCTGGGTGGGCTCGAACCACCGACCTCCGGATCCACAATCCGGCGCTCTAACCAACTGAGCTACAGCTGCACAAGGCTTGCCGGCAACGCGATGCGGCGAGCGGGGCGGACCCTAGGGACAACACCACTTTTTGGCAAGAGTTGCCTGTCCGCTGCCTGCCTGCTGCTTGCCTGCCGGCGCTTGGGTCGCCGTGTTTGCGTGCTTCGTTCACAAGAAAAAAGCCCGAGCGACCGGCCCGGGCTTGGTAGTGTTTACGCCAGACGAACGCGTAGCGGTCGGCCTCGATCAGGCGACCTTCTTCATCGCCTTGCTGACGCCGGTCTTGATCGGCTCGGCGGTCTCGGTCGCGACCTTCTGGGCGAGGGCCGCAAGTTCCTTGCCCTGGCCCGAGAGCGTCTCGAACTGGGAGCGGGCATGCGCGGTCGAAAGCTCGACCATCTCGGAGGCCGACTTCACGCCGAACAGGCTCTCCATGTAATCGAACGCCGCATTGGTGTTGGCGCGGGCGATTTCGATCATCTTGTGGCCGTACTCCGTCGCGCCCTTGCTGGCGGTGGAATAGACGGTCTCAAGCATCTCGGTGTTTTCCTCGGCGGTGGCCTTGATCTTCTCGTAGGCCTCCTTGCTCTGCGCGACGCCCTTTTCGGCGAATTCGCGGAAAGCGGCCGGGACTTCCATCTTCGGCATTTCGAACTTGGGAATGTCGAACTTCGGCATTTCGAACAGGGAAACAACCGGAGCAGCCGCCTTGGCGGGCTTCGGCTTTATGGTGGTGTCGTTCATGGGAAGTGGGTCCTCTCGCTTGTCAGCGCGCGGCCGGCTCTCACCAGCTGCCGCAACTCTCCCGATGAGAGAAATATAGCATCTGTCATTGTGCATTGCAACAGAAATATTGCGATGCACAATCGAATACCTCAACACGCAGCTAAAGGACTGGCAGAACGCCAGTTTTCAGGTCTTTGGCTTGGCCGAATCCATGGCCATTTTGGTCGCGTGGCTGCCGAGATCCTTGGCCTGCTCGGACAGTGCCTTGATCTGCGATTGCAGATAGTCCTGCTGCAGCGCCATCACTTCCTGGATGTCCTTGGCGCGCACCAGTTTCTGGGCGAATTCGAAGGAATTGGTGATGTTCTGCTCGGCAAAGCCCATGGCTTTCTGGCCGACATCCTTGGCGCCGGACTTGGCCGTATCGGCTTGGCCCTCCATGGTCGTGACGGCCTTGTGCGCCGCCGTCATGAAGCCGTCGACCGCCTTGCGCGCCTGTTCGACGCTCTGTTCGGCGAACTGGCGCATCTGGGTCGGAACGTCGAAGTTCCAGCTTTGCTCGTTAGCCATGGTGTTTCCTCCATCGATCCCCGGGATCGCTGCGCCGCATCACTATCGTCCCACGCCATCGTGAGCGCGAAATGCCTTATTTGCAATGCGCCTGCCCGGCCGCCGTTCCGGCCGGCATACCGTTCCGGCCGGCGTTAAGGTTATCGGCGTATGGCGGTGTGTTAACGGGCGTGTGACGTGGACGGCGCAAGCCACTGGCTTTATTAAAGGTTCGTTTACCCTAAGGGACCGTTGCGACGGCCCAAATGCTCGTGCGACCCCATGACCGCAGCCGATTCAATTCTGGCTCTCACGCGCGATGCAAGGCTCACCCCCTTGGCGACGAGCGCGATCGGCGCGTGGCTGTGGGCGTCCGATGCGACGCACGTCATCTGGGCGAATGCCAGCGGAGCGGCCGCGCTCGGCGCCGCGACGCCCGCTGCGTTGACCGAACGGCGCTTCGATCCGCAAGAGCCCGCCGCGCAGGATATCGCGCGCCTTGCCGCATCGCTTCCGGCCACCGGCGCGGCGCGGCTGGAGCGCGTGCGCGGAACGGGAAGCAATCTCGTCTCGACCTGCTCGCGCGTCGCATTGCCCGGCGATGCGTTCGGCATTCTGGTGATCGCCCCCGAGCCGGCGCGGCCCGCTCTGCCGCTGGCCGAGCGCGTCGCGCGGCTGTTCGCGCCCGCCAGCGAAGCTGCGGCCGTGTTTTCGCTCGACGGCAAGCTCGTCTATGCGACCGGCACGTTCGAACCCGATACGACGCTCGCAACCTTCGGCGCCGAAGCGCTGAAAGACGACGCGATCCAGAACGGCAGAGCGAGCGGCGAAACCGCGCTTGGGCCGCTGACGCTCGAGCGGCTCGGCGGCGGCAGCGCCATGGTGCTGGTGGCGCGCCTGCCCGCCGCTGTTGATGAAAGCGCCGTTGCGCCATCCGAAGACGCCGCGGAGAAGGCCGCGCGCGTGAATGTTTCACAAGACGCTTCTGCGTCTTCGCCCGAAGGCGACGACATCGCCGACCCGGCCGAATTTGATGCCGCCGCGCAGACGCCGCCGGAGGATCACGACCTGACCGAGTTCTCCGACTCCCTCGCGGCGGCTTCGCAAGCGTCCGCCGACGCGCCGCTCGCGGCCGAGAGCAGCGAGACCGCCGCACAGCCTGAGCGCCGCGCACCGCTGCGCTTCGTCTGGACCATGGACGCCTCGCTGCACTTTACGCTCGCCTCTCCGGAGTTTGCCGATCGGATGGGACCGCGCACGGTCGCGGTGATCGGGCAGCCATGGCGCGAGATCGCGCAGGCGCTGTCGCTCGATCCGGAAGGCCGCGTCACCAAAGCCATCGAGTCGCATGACACCTGGAGCGGCATCACGCTCAACTGGCCAGTGGACCCGCTCGGCGAGACCGCGCATGTGGAATTGTCCGGCCTGCCGATCTTCGATCGCGACCGCAGCTTCCTTGGCTATCGCGGCTTCGGCGTGTGCCGCGACCTCATCTGGACGACGCCGCGGCCGCCGCAAAGCAGCACGCCGCATCTCGTGCACGATGCAACGGCGGCCGAGCCCGTGCACGAGGAAGCCGAAAGCACACCCGAGCCGCGTCCGCTGCTGACCGTTGTGCCGGCGGTCAAGAACGTCGTGCCGTTCCGCGGCATCCAACCTGCCGAAAAGCGTCCCGCGCTGACGCCGGTGGAACGTACGGCATTCCACGAGATCGGCGAAGCGCTCATCCATGGCGACACCCCGGCGATCGCGCCCGATGCACCGGCGCCCGAGGCCGCGGCGCCCGAGGCGCCGAAGCCTGCCGCGACCCCAACGCTCCCGAGCGCTTTCGCGACCGCCGTCGCGCCGCAATCCGCCGAACCGCCCGACCATGCGGTGCTCGAACGGCTGCCCGTCGGCGTGCTGATCCACCGCCGCGACGAACTGCTTTATGCCAACCGCGCCTTCCTCGAATGGACCGGCTATGGCGATCTTGCGGCGGTCGTGGCCGGCGGCGGCCTCGAACGCCTCGTGGTCGAGCCCGGCGCTGCCGCGCTCGACAAAGTCAACGGCACCGGCAAGATCTTTACGATCGCAACCCGTACCGGCGAGACGCTGAGTTGCGAGGGACGGCTCCATACCGTGCCGTGGCAAGGCGAGAGCGCGCTGATGCTCACGCTGATCCGCAGCGCCGCGGCCGATCGCTTGCGCGATGCCGAAATAGCGCTGCGCGCGGCCGACGCCGAGGCGCAAGAGCTCAGGGCGGTCCTCGACACCGCGACCGACGGCGTGGTCGTGGTCGATCGCGACGGCCTCGTGCTCACCTTCAACCGCTCGGCCGAAGCGCTGTTCGGCTATGAATATCATCAGGTCGCGCGCCGCCCGTTCACCGAGTTGTTCGCGCCGCAAAGCGAGCGCGCCGCGCGTGACTATCTCGACACGCTGGTCAAGAGCGGCGTTGCGAGCGTGCTCAATGACGGGCGCGAAATGGTCGGCCGCGTGCGCCAGGGCGGACTGATCCCGCTGTTCATGACGATGGGGCCGATCGGCACCGGGATGCCGAAGTTCTGCGCGGTGCTGCGCGACCTTACGCAGTGGAAGCGCGCCGAAGAGGATCTCCTCAACGCCAAGCGCGCCGCCGAGCGCGCCTCATCGGCCAAGTCCGAATTTTTGGCGAAGATCTCGCACGAGATCCGCACGCCGCTCAACGCCATCATCGGCTTCTCCGAAGTGATGATGGTCGAGCAGTTCGGGCCGATCGGCAATGACCGTTATCGCGAATATCTCAACGACATCCATGGCTCGGGCGAGCATCTCGTCTCGCTGATCAACGATCTGCTCGATCTGTCCAAGATCGAGGCCGGCAAGCTCGACATGGTGTTCGCGAGCGTGAACTTGAATCAGCTCGTGCAGCAATGCGTCGCGCTGATGCAGCCGCAGGCGAACCAGCAGCGCATCATCATCCGCTCGTCGCTGTCGCAGACCTTGCCGGCGGTCGAAGCCGATGCGCGTTCGGTGCGGCAGATCGTGCTCAATCTTCTCTCGAACTCGATCAAGTTCACCGGCGCGGGCGGCCA
>JBBWZU010000833.1:0-23897 GCA_039649225.1 Hyphomicrobiales bacterium
GTGCTGGTGCTGAAGAATTCAGGCCCGAAGGGCGGCCCCGGCATGCCGGAATGGGGCATGATGCCGATCCCGACCAAGCTGGTGAAGCAGGGCGTACGCGACATGCTGCGCATCTCGGACGCGCGCATGAGCGGCACGAGCTATGGCGCCTGCATCCTGCACGTCTCGCCGGAGAGCTATGTCGGTGGGCCGCTTGCTTTCGTGCAGACCGGCGATCCGATCGAGGTCGATGTCGCGGCGCGCACGATCAATCTCGTGGTGTCGGATGAAGAAATGGCGCGCCGCAAGGCCGCCTGGACGCCGCCGCCGCCACGCTATGAGCGCGGTTATGGGGCGATGTTCTCCGAGCATATCGGACAGGCGGACGAAGGCTGCGATTTCGACTTTCTGGCGCGGCATGTTCCGGTGGCGGAGCCGGAGATTCATTAGGCGCTAGTCGCCCGCGTCCACCATCCGGTAACTTTGCCATTAATTCCGGCCTCGGGTCGGAAGCCACCATACCCAGCGTTCAATCTCAAGCTGCTGAGCGCCAAGGACAACTTTGCGTTACAACAGCAAGCCAGGTTTGCTGGTGGGGATTCGGTCATGGGACTGACACGCGGCGCGATCGAAGCGATGGCGCCCGACCAAAGCGCGCTGACAGCCGCGTCTGCGCTTTTGAAGCCCGCGAAATGGCCGGTGCGCGCGCGATCCGGTCATTTGATCTGGGGCGAGTGCCAAGGCTCAGGCGCGAACCCTTATCGGGTCGTCGCCGATACCGATGAGCAAGGCTCCAAATGCACATGCCCGTCGCGTAAGTTTCCGTGCAAGCACGCCATCGCGTTGATGTGGCTGTTCGTGGAGGACGGCGCAACGTTCCAGAACGCGGACATTCCAGCCTGGGTGAATGACTGGATGGGACGGCGGCGCAAGGGCGCGCCGGCCCCGTCCGGTGCCGCGGGCGAAGCAAAAAGCCTGGGCACCGCGCGTGAAGCGATCGCCGACGCGCCGCCCGATCCGAAGGCCGAGGCGCGAAAACGCGCGGCGAGCGAAAAGCGCGCGCTGGATACACGCCGCTCGGTGCGCACCGCGGCGGAGGATTTGGACGGCTGGATCTCCGATCAGCTGCGCACAGGGCTCTCGGGATTCCTGAACGAGGCGGGCGAGCGCTGCAGGCGCATCGCGGCGCGCCTGGTCGACGCCAAGGCCGGCGCGCTTGCAAGCCGCGTGGACGAAATGCCGTCGCGCTTGCTGGTCTTGCCAGCCGAGCAGCGCATCGACGGCGCCGTCGCGGAGTTTGGCAAGCTTGCGCTGCTGACCCGCGCTTGGCGTGCCGCCCCGGACGATCCGGATTTGCGCCGCGAGGTCATCGGTTCGGAGACGCGCGAGGAGGTCCTCGCCAATGCCGGCTCGCCGCGCCTGGAGTCGCTCTTTGAAGTGCTCGGCGAACGGACGTTGACGCGGCGCGACGGATTGGTGAGCCAGGCGACATGGCTGATGAACCTTGGAGCCGGCGCGCAGCGCTTCGCCCTACTGCTCGATTTTTTTCCCGCCTCGGCCGGGCGGCGCAGCGGCGCGTTCGTACCGGGCGAGCGCTTCATAGCCGAGCTTGCATTCTATCCGGCACACTTGCCGCTGCGCGCGGTCATCGTGCGGCGCGACCAGAGCATCGATGCGTCGAATAGGTGGTCGGATTCTTGGCCGGATGCGGCGGCCGACCCGCTCGCCGAACTGGCCGAACAGGCGCTGGCGGCCCCGTGGCGGACCGAAACGCCGGTGCTGCTGCCCGCAGGGCGCATTTGCGCTGAGGCGTCCGGGCGCGCGTGGTGGCGTTCGCATGACGGCATTGTCGTCCCTCTGCGTAACGCGCCCTCAGCTTTGGCGCTCGGCGCAAGCATTGAACGCGCGGCCGGCGTCTGGGAGGGGGCGCGGCTTTCGCTGATCGCGGCAAGAACCAATTGGGGAAGGCTTGGCTTCGATGCGTGAGCTTGAGGCCGCACTCGCGCGCATATGCGGCGCCTGGATGGCCGGGCGCTCGGCGCTCGAGCACTGCCCGGCAGAGTGGCGGAGCGCTATCGAGGGTCAGCACAGCGAAGCCGCACTGGCGTCGCTGACAGGACACGCGACATCGGTTCTGTTCCGCGCCGCTCCGAGCACCACCCTCGAACCGCGACCGCTGTTGCCCACACTCTCCTTGCCGGTGATTGCCGAAACGTTGCGTCCGCGTTTCCGGCGCATCCTGTCGGCACAAAAAAGCGGCCCGTCGATCGAGCGGCACGTCATCGATCTCGTCGCGGCACGTGGCCGTTCTGTGCACCCTGCGGATTGGATGCCATCACCGCGCGATGATTGGGCACCCGATGTGTACGCGCCTTGGCTGGATTGGGTGCGCACGGAAAGCAAGGCGAAGGCCGCGGACTCGGCCCTGACGATCGAAAGTTATGCGCACTGGTCCTGGGCACAGCGGCGCGTGGCTCTCGTGGAATTGCGCGGCGCCGATCCCGCGGCGGCCCTGGCGATCATCGCCGCGAAGGCTGCATCGGAACCGGCCGAGCGGCGTGCGCGGCTATTGGAGATCCTGGAAATCAAGCTCTCCGAGGCGGATGCCGTCTTTCTCGAGAGCCTCGCCGACGACCGCTCCGAGCGCGTACAGGCGATGGCGCGGGCCTATCTGGCGAGGCTCGGCCGGATCGCCGAGGCCGGCGATCTTGCGACCGAACTGAAAGAGATGGTGGAGCTTGGCAAAGTCGGCCTGATCAACCGACGCACGCGCCTGGTCATCCGGCCATTGAAGACATCGGCCCAGAACGCGCGGCGACATGACTTGTTCAAGCTGGTCAGCCTGGCCGCGCTGGCGCGCGCGCTCGGCGTTTCCGAGACGCAGTTGCTGGAAGCGCCGCCAGATGGGACCGCCGACGGCATCGTGGCGTTTGTACAAATGGTGGCAACGACGGGATCGGACGCCGCGCGACGCGCATTGCTGGACCGCATGCTGGCGGATGATGCCTCTCCGGTGAGCCATCTGCGCGCAATTGCGCCGCGGCTATCGGCGCAAGAACGGCGGGCGCTCGCACCGAGGATCATGGCGCGCGATGCCGACGACCTCGAAACGACTCTGGTCATCGCGGGTCGAGAACTGGGTGCCGTGCCGTCGTCGACAATGCAGGCCTCTGCGGCCTACGGATCGCTGAGCAAGCTGTTTGAAAACGCGCGCGATGGCGCAGACAGCAGGCGCACGCACGAGAATGCCGCGCTTGGCGCCGCGCTCAATCGCATCGCGCTCTTGCTCGACGCGGCCGGTGCCGCCGAAATCGCGGCGCGCGCCGTCAGTTGGGGGCTATCCCCCGCCGACCCGAAGCTCGACCTGTTGTATCTGAATGCCGCTCTCAAGACGGAGACGAACCCGTGACCGACATGTTGCGCCTTCCTGCCGAACAGACCTACGCGGCGGAGCTTCAAGCGTTGAGGGCCGATCCGGGTCCACGGCCGCAAGGCTGGGCCATGTCGCCCCGCGCGGCGGTGACGTACCTCATGGGCGGCAAAGCCATGGATGGAACGGCAATCAGCGCCAAATATGTCGGCGATAAAAGATTGATCGAAACGGCTATCGCCACGTTGGCGACCGATCGCGCACTGCTGCTGCTCGGCGTACCCGGAACCGCAAAATCGTGGGTGTCCGAGCATCTGGCGGCCGCGGTCAGCGGCGACTCGACGATGGTGGTCCAATGCACCGCCGGCACGGACGAGAACCAGATCCGCTACGGCTGGAATTACGCGCAGTTGCTGGCGCACGGGCCGTCGCGTCAAGCCCTGGTGCCGACCCCGCTGTTTCGCGCCATGGAGGGCGGCAGACTGTGCCGGCTGGAAGAGCTCACGCGCATGGGTTCGGACGTGCAAGATACGCTGATCACGGTGCTGTCCGAGAAGATGATGCCGATCCCCGAATTGAACGAAGCCGTTTACGCCAGGCGAGGCTTCAACGTGATCGCGACGGCGAATAATCGCGACAAGGGCGTCAACGAGCTCTCCTCGGCGCTGAAGCGGCGCTTCAATGTCGTGGTGCTGCCTTTGCCGGACGATATGGAGCAGGAAATCTCCATCGTGACCCGGCGTGTGGGAGAGATGGCGCTGAGTCTCGATCTGCCGGCACCCAAGAACGTCGCGCAGGAAGTCGCGCGCGTGGTGGCGATCTTCCGCGAGCTGCGCGGTGGCGCGACGCTCGACGGCAAGATGACATTGAAGACCCCGTCCGGCACGCTTTCGACCGCAGAAGCGATCGCCGTCATGATCGGCGGCCTGAGCCAAGCGGCGTTCTTCAACGACGGCAGACTTTCGGCCGAAGGCATTGCCCCCAACATGATCGGCGCCATCGTGAAGGATCCGGTGCAGGACAAGGCCGTACTCGAGGAATACCTCGAAACCGTCATGAAGAAGCGACCGGAGCAGGCCGACTATTACCGCATGCTGGTCGAGCTCGTCTGACGCGCGATGGCATCGGCGCTGCACATCTTCGGCATTCGCCATCACGGCCCCGGCTCGGCACGGCGGCTATTGGAAGCGCTCGGCGAGTTGCGCCCTTCTGTCGTACTGATCGAGGGCCCCTCCGATGCGTCCGACCTGCTGCCGATGCTGGCCGACGCCGCGATGGCGCCACCGGTAGCGCTCTTGATCTACGCGCCCGACGATCCCGCGCGCGCGATCTTCTGGCCGTTTGCGACCTATTCGCCGGAATACCAGGCCGCCTGCTGGGCGGCGCGCAATGGCGCGGCCACACGCTTCATCGATCTGCCGGCGAGCTGGCGCCTCGTGCCAGCAGCATCGCCTGCCACGCCAGCCGAAGACGCCGACGCTGCCGCAACGCCGCAACCTCCCTCTGAAGAGCCGAACATGCTGGAGCGCGATCCGATCGGCGTGCTCGCGGCGGCCGGCGGCTACGAGGACGGCGAAAGCTGGTGGCGCGATGTGATCGAGGAAAATCCCGAGCCCGGTCCGGTGTTCGCGGCGATCGCCGACGCGATGACGGCGCTGCGTGAAGCAGCGCTGCCCGTCGCCGGACGGGAAGCGGCGCGCGAAGCGCACATGCGGCTTGAGATCGCCAAGGCGGCCAAGGAAACTGATGGCGCCGTCGCCGTCGTCTGTGGTGCCTGGCATGTGCCGGCACTGCAGCAGAAAGTGCCCGCGACCGCCGATCGCGCGCTGCTGAAAGGCGCGCCGAAGCAGAAAATCGCCGCGACATGGGCGCCCTGGACATCGCCGCGCCTTGCATTCGCCAGCGGCTATGGCGCGGGGGTCGTGGCACCGGGGTGGTGCGCGCATTTGTGGGACAGGCCCCGCGCCGAGATCGTCACGAGCTGGTTGGCGAGGATCGCGGCGGCGTTGCGCCAAGAAGGCCATCTGGTTTCGACCGCTTCGCTGATCGAGGCCGAGCGGCTCGCGGTGAGCCTCGCCGCGATGCGCGACCGGCCCGCGCCCGGTTTTGAGGAATTGCGCGAGGCGGCGATCGCCTGCCTGTGCTTCGGCGAAACGCTGGTATGGGAAACCGTCTCGCGGCGCTTGCTGATCGGCAACGAAGTCGGCCGCATTCCCGACAACGTGCCGCTCGCGCCATTGCTCGAAGACTTGCAGCGGGAGCAAAAGCGCGTGCGGCTGAAACCCGAGGCGCTCGAGCGTGAACTTGCCGTCGATCTGCGCAGCGAGAGCGGGCTCGATCGGTCGACCTTGTTGCACCGTCTGGCACTGCTCGGCGTGCCATGGGGTCAACTGACCGACGCGGGCCGCAGCCGCGGCACGTTCCGCGAGCGCTGGGTGTTGCGATGGGAGCCGGAGTTCGCGGTTCAGCTGGTGGAAAACCTGATCCACGGTCCGACCATCGCGCAGGCCGCCGCCGGACGCATGCGCGCCGAATTTTCCCAGGCGAGCGAACTGAAGAAACTGGCGGATCTGGTTTTGGCGGCACTCACCGCGCGCCTGCCCGACGCGGTCGAGAGCGGCATCGCGCTGATTGAAAAGCGTGCGGCGCAGACCAGCGACTGCGCCGAGCTGCTCAGGGCGCTGCCCCCGTTGGCGAACACGGTGCGCTACGGCCAGGCGCGCGAAACCGACGCCGCGCAGCTGGAAACGCTGCTGACGCGTATTCTCGTGCAGGGCGCGTTGGCACTGCCCTACGCGGCGCGGGGGCTGGACAATGCGTCAGCCGGCGCGATGCGCGATGTCGTGCGTGGCGCCAACGACGCCGTGACGCTCGCTGAAATCGGCGGCGAGCAGCGCGAGGCGTGGCGCGATGCTTTGCGCGCCATCATGGAGGACGCGCAAGCGACGCCGCTTCTGGCCGGCGCCGCGGCGGCCCTTCTGTATGAGGCGGAAGCACTTTCCCCGGAGCAGGCGGCTGTCTTGCTCGGCCGCGCGCTCTCGCCCGGCCGCGCGGCGGCGGATGCGGCGGGCTTTTTCGAAGGCTTCTTCGAAGGCGGCGGCGCGCGCCTGATCCACGACACCGGCCTGCGCGACGCGGTGGACCAGTGGATGGTCAGCCTGGACGGCGACGTTTTCGTCGAACACCTGCCGCTGTTCCGCCGCGCCTTTTCCAATCTCGATCGCATGCAGCGCAAACGGCTACTCGATGCCCTGTTCGGCCGCGCCGGCGCTGGCCTGCCCGGCCGCACTTTGGCGCCGGACGCGGCAGAGATCTGGCCGCGCCATCTGGAGTGCATCAGCGCGATTCTCTCCGCGAGGCCGGCTGATGAATGAAGACCGCGACCGGCGTTGGCGTCTCGCGCTTGGCGGCGAGGACGAGGCCCTCAGCGACGGGGACCAGCGCCTCTCCGGCGCGCTCACGGCGCTCTATGGCGAGGGCGATGCCGACGAAAAGAAGCGCAAAGGGGGTCTCGGCGCCTCGGCGCCCAATGTCGCGCGTTGGATGAGCGACATCCGCGAATACTTCCCCTCGCCGGTGGTACAGATCGTTCAGAAAGACGCGTTCGAGCGCCTCGGCCTGCAGCGCATGCTGCTGGAACCGGAATTCCTCGCCGCGGTCGAAGCCGACATCAATCTGGTCGCGACCCTGATATCGCTCCGCAACGTGATGCCGGACAAAGCCAGGGACACGGCGCGGCAGGTCATCGCCAAGGTGGTGGCCGCGTTGATGGAGCGGCTCGAGCGCAAGACGGCGGAAGCCTTGCGCGGCGCCGTCGACAAGTCGCGTCGCACCTCGCAGCCGCGCTTTCCCGATATCGATTGGCCACGCACAATCCGCGCCAACCTTCAGCACTATCAGCCCGCGCATCGAACGATCGTACCGGAGCGGTTGGTCGGCTTCATGCGCAAGCAACGGCGGCTTGTCGACCTCGATGAAGTCGTGCTCTGCGTCGATCAATCGGGCTCGATGGCTTCTTCCGTCATCTACGCGTCGATCTTCGCAGCGGTCATGGCTTCGCTTCCCGTGGTGAAGACAAAACTGGTTTGCTTCGACACGGTGATCCTGGACTTGACCGAGGAGTTGGCCGATCCGGTCGAGGTGCTGTTCGGCGTGCAGTTGGGCGGCGGCACCGACATCAACCAGGCCGTGGCCTACTGCGCCGACAAGATCGAACGCCCGGGCAAGGCGCATTTCGTGCTGATCACGGATCTCTATGAAGGCGGCAACGCCGAGGAGATGCTGACCCGGCTGGCGCGCCTGATCGGCCTGGGCGTCAACGTGATCGTGCTGCTGGCGCTCAGTGACGCCGGGCGGCCCGCCTACAATCCAAATCTGTCGGCGCGCGTCGCCGCGCTCGGCGCGCCCGTGTTTGCGTGCACGCCGGATCAGTTTCCCGACCTCATGGCGGCCGCCCTGCGCCGCCAAGATTTGCACGCCTGGGCGGCCCAGCAAGACATCAAGCTGGTCCGCCCGGAGGAATGAACGGGTCGAGGGCTTCGGATTGGGAGCGTGAAGGCCCTCGCGATTCCGCACAGCCGCGGGGACGTAAAACAGAATGGCGCGCCACGGTCCATGAAGACGGGAAATATGCTTCGTGGTTCGAATGACGAGCCGAGACCGCTTGTCTGGCGCAGAGCGTCGAAGACTGACTTCGTTAGCCGGGCGCCTTTCATTTCAACTGGTTCGCATCGGGCGAACGCAGATTGTCCGGTAGGATCTGTGCGTGATCTCTGGTCAACGCCAGGTCAATCAGTCCGCTCGCCGCTCACGCCGCGGTCTCGAGCAGGAAGCCGCCGTCGCCGAGATGCTTTCGCAGCTGCTCGACCCGCTGCCGAATGAGCGGCGCGGTGTCCATCGGGCCGGGAATGTAGACGGGCTTCCCGTCGCGGCCGAACCGAAAGGAAGCCTCGCATGCGTCCGCCGATACGTCACCGAATATCCGCTCCACGGCCGTGAAGTCCCGGTGCGGCGCAAGACCGATCGACTGCGACCATGCGGCTAGATCGTGCAGCAGCTTGCGGGCGTAGCTCGGATCGACGGACACCAAGGGCGCCCCGGCGTTTGCCCTATCCATGTATTCCTCGAACACCTCGCCTTCGAGCCGCTTGAACATCACGTCCTTGATGCCGAGGCAGAACACGTCGATCAGAAACGAACTCATTGCCAGGTGATGGCGCGTGGCGCCCCGCGCCAGAACCAGCGTCCCGATGCCGATCTCGAACAGCGGCTCGGTGAGCAGACAGTATTGAATGGGCGCCTCGACAGCCCGGAGCACTTGGGCGGACAAGCCAGCTTCCAACAGCTCGGCCCGTCGTTTCTGCGCTAAGACCTGTTTTCGCCGCTGCGCTTTCTTCGCACGTTTCTGCGCCATGTTCGTCGCCATGACCAACTCCATCAGTGATTCGGGGCGCCGCGTATGCTACACGCGCAAATTCGATGCGTTCCCGTTTGGCGGGTTCCCCACCGGTCTCAACAAGCCTAAAGCCGCGCCCCATGACCCCTCAGTCGATGCCTTGTGCAAGCTATGCGACGTTTGTGCCGGGCGAAATGGAGTGAAACGGCGTTAAAATGTCTGTCGAGATCATCGGAACGGAAGAGAAATATCGCGGCTGGTGCACCCTTCTGCTGGCGCAGGTGCGCTATCCGGATGGCCGCATCATCAAGCGCGAGATCGAGGATCATGGCAGAGCCTGCTGCGTGCTGCCGTACGACCCTGCGCGCAGGACCGCACTGTTGGTCCGTCAATTGCGCGTGCCGCCGCTTCATGCCGGTGGCGAAGCAACGATTCTTGAGGCGCCGGCTGGACTGATCGATCCGGGCGAGGACGGCAACACCGCCGCGCGGCGCGAGGCGATGGAAGAAGTCGGCGTGCGCCTCGCGTCGCTTGACCTCGTAACAAGCGCCTGGTCGATGCCGGGCATTTCGGCCGAGCGCATGGACCTGTTTCTTGGGCTTTATGTGGCGGCAGACCGGATCGGAACCGGCGGCGGAATTGATGACGAGGGTATCGAAGTCGTCGAGTTGCCGCTCGGCGAACTTGCCGCGATGGCCGACGCCGGCACGCTGAACGACATGAAGACGCTCGTGTTGGTGCAAACACTGCGGCTACGCCGGCCGGAGTTGTTTCGGTAACTCAGACCTCATCGTGAGGTGGCCGCAAGCACCGAGTGCCCGCCCTCGTCCTTCGAGGCTCGCCGAAGAGCGGCTCGCACCTCAGGATGAGGGCTCACTTCAATTTGTCACTCCGGCTTGATCTGAATTTCCCGCAGCACCTTGCCCCATTTGTCCTGTTCGGCGCGCATGAATGTCATGAACTCCGCGCGGCTCGAGGCGATCGGGCGCGCGCCCTGGGCGGCGAGCTTTGCCTTCATGGCGTCCGACTTGATGAAGCGCGTGACCTCGGCGTTGATCTTGTCGATGATCGCATCGGGCGTACCGGCCGGCGCAATGATGCCGAACCAGAGCTCAGCCTCATAACCCGGCACACCGGCTTCGGCGATCGTTGGCACGTTCGGCCACACGTCGGTGCGCTCGCGCGACGTCACCGCCAGCGCCTTCAACTGCTTCGCGTCGACCTGCGGCATCACCTGCAGCACGCTCAAGACCGCCAGCGGCACATGCCCGCCGATCGTGTCATTGAGCGCGGGCGCGCCGCCGCGATACGGCACGTGCACGAACTTGGTGCCGGTCATATAGGCCATCAACTCGAGCGAAAGCTGCTGGATCGACGCAACGCCCGGCGTCGCATAGGAAATGGTGTTCGGCTTCGCCTTTGCGGCTTCCACCAGCAACTTGATGTCGGATGGCGGAAAGCCCGGATTGGCGACAATCGCGAGCGGCGAGGACGCCACCAGACTGACCGGCGCGACGTCCTTGAGCGGATCGAAGGGGAGCCCCGGATAGAGGTACGCATTGGTGATGTGTCCCGACAGGATCATCATCAACGTCTGTCCGTCTGGCTTGGCGGTCGCAAGCGCGGCGGTCGCGGTCGCGCCGTTGGCGCCCGGCCGGTTCTCGATGATGACCGGCTGGCCCCAGGTCTTTTCCAGGTGGCTGCCGATATCGCGCGAGATCATGTCGGCGGTGCCGCCGGCCGCGAAACCGACGAGCCAGCGGATCGGTCCCGACGGATAAGTCTGCGCACGCGCATCGGCGATGCCGAACAGCAGCACCCCGCACAGGATCAGCATCGTGCGCGTTCGCGCCATGGTTCCCTCCCGGTTTTGCTTTTTGGCGATCATTGCAGATATGCGGCCGGGCGGCCATATCGGGCTTGACCTTGCCGCATTCATCGGGCGGGTACGCGTTAAACCAGGATTTAGGAATCCCGCATGGGCGACGATGTTACATTTGACAAGAATTTTGATCTGGAGCCGGGCGTGGTCGACGAGGTTGCGCCGGGTGTGCGCCGCGTGCTTGCCAACAATGGTGGGCCGTTCACCTTCAAGGGCACGCTGAGCTACATCGTCGGGCGCGGCAAGGTCGCGATCGTCGATCCGGGTCCGGACGATCCGGAGCACATCAAGGCGCTGCTCGACGCGGTGCGCGGCGAGACCGTGACTGACATTTTCGTCACTCACACGCATCGCGACCATTCGCCCGCGGTTCCTGCCGTCAAGGCCGCGACCGGCGCAACCGTCTACGCGGAAGGCCCGCATCGCCCCTCGCGCCCGCTCAATGCCGGCGAAGCACCGCGCATGGAGGCCTCAAATGACATGGACTTCCGGCCCGATCACGCGCTCGTCGACGGCGACGTCGTCAGCGGCGATGGCTGGGCGCTCGAGGGCGTCACCACGCCAGGCCACACCGCAAACCACATGGCCTTCGCGTTGAAAGACACCGACCTGATGTTCTCGGGCGACCACGTCATGGGCTGGTCGACGACCATCGTGGCGCCGCCCGACGGCGCGATGACGGATTACATGAAATCACTCAACAAACTCATGATGCGCCCCGAGCAGTTCTATCTGCCGGGGCACGGCGGCACGATCCGCGAAGCAACGCGTTTTATCGCGGGCCTGACCCTGCATCGGAAGGCACGCGAAGCCTCGATCCTGCACCGGTTGGCCAAGGGCGCGACCGATATCGCGACGATCGTGCGCGCGATCTACATCGGCCTCGATCCGCGGCTGACCAATGCGGCGGGATTTTCCGTGCTGGCGCACATGGAGGATCTGGTCGCGCGCGGCGAGGTTGCAACCGACGGCTTGCCGTCGATCAGCGGCGTTTATCGGCTGGCGGGGTCTTGAGCGCCTTCTGATCGGCCTTTTTGGCCTTCTTGATCTGCTCGGATGTCTTCTCCGGCTTGAGATTGTCGACCGCATCGTCGATCGCCTCGGACAACGACGTCACCCGCGCCGCGTTGGTGCCGAAATCGTGCCGCCCGTAACGCGAGGTCGAGCGGATGTCGACGCGCGCGCCGTCGGGATCGGGGCGGATGCGCAGCACCACGTCGTCGCGAAAACCGAGGATCGGCGTGCGGGCGACCGCCTCGATGCGGCCGTCGCGGCGTCCCGGTTGCGGCGTGCGCGCATCGACGACACGCCATTTGCGCTTGGCGATCACCTCCAGCGCCGCCTCATAGGCGACCAGCGGCGTTGCCGCAACGATCAGCGGCTCGATCGACGGATAGGCCGCCTTCTGCAATTCGGCCGCGCGCAGGCCCGCATAGACGATCGGATTGGCATCGCGCGCGCGCAGGCGCGCAATCGCCTCGAAGCGCGGCGGATCGATCGGATCGGTGGTGATGTCGGCAATCGCGGGCAAACGATAGGCCTTGGCGCCGAGATAGCCCGGATAGGCCAGGATCGCCACCCCGGTGAAGAACGCCGCGAGCGCCATCCCGAAGCCGCCGAGCCCTTCGCGCCAGATCACCACGAATGCGGCGAATGCCAGCATGATCGCGATCAGCGCCAGGATCAGCGCGGCGCCGAAGGCCGCGAGCGAGGGGATGATTTCGAAGATGCCGGAGCGGACAATCAGGATGCCGAGCAGCAGCACCACGACGGAAAACCCCGCGACCCGGCGCGCCCAGATGGCAAGCCGGGAGGTCGGGTCGGCCTGGATGCGGCGGGCAAGGCTCGTCCGCCTTACCGGCCCGCGCAGATACGTTTCAGCGCTTGCCACTCGGATGGCTCCAGCAAAGGTTGCGATGGCGCTTGCGGCTTCGCCAGGGTGTTTATCACATCGACACGCGTCTGCGTATCCGGGTGATCGCTCAAAATGTCCGCTCCCGGATGGATCGCGCCCGCAAGGCGCGTGAGCACGGTGCCAAGCGCGCGCGGATCGCCCCCGGCCCGTTCCATCAGTTCCACCCCATAGCGATCCGCGGCGGATTCGACGTCGCGCGAATAGGAGGATCGAAGCACCGCGCGCGCCCCGATCACCACCGCGCCACCGCCGACGAAATCGCCGAGCAGCATGCCGAACAGGAACGAAATCCCGGCCGACTGCAGGATCGCGCGCGTGCCGTCGCGGTGCGCCACGTGGCCGATCTCGTGCGCCAGCACGCCGGCAAGCTCGTCCGCCCGCGCGGATTTTTCGATCAGCCCCTGGAACACATAGATGCGCCCACCGGGCAGCGCGACCGCATTGGGGTCGGCACGGCGAACCACCTTGGCCTCCAGCCGGATCGGCAATCCCGCCGCGGCCTCGAGCTTCCCGATCAGCCGGCCGAGCGCGGCCCGGCCCTCGGTCTCGCCCTGCCCGCTCCCGCATTCGAACGGGCGGTCCGAACCGCCTTTATCGAGCAGCGTGCGCGCCTGGCGGTCGACCGCCTCGCCGAGCCAGCGCTCGACGCCGAGCGGCACCAACGGGGCGATCTTTCCCGCCAGCGCCGGAACGCCGTAGACCGCACCAAGCACCAGCGATGCCATCGCCACAATGCTCCAGGCGACAACTTTGAGGCGCCCGGCGTGACCCGGCACCTTGCTGCGGTCGACCGGGACCGATGCGTCATCGATCGCCTGCGCGAGCACCGCGTCGCGCACCTCGAGCCGTGCGGTCGTCTTCGCGCCGGCGCGGCCGAGGCGCAGCACGCCCTCGGGAGCCGCGAGATGATCAAGCTGGTCGTAGGGCCAACGCGCCAGCATGTCGCGATCCTCGGCATCGCGCACCACGACGCCGTCGGATGCAAGCTCGACGACGACCACGCGCCGCGCGCTGGTCAGGCCATCGAAGAAGATCGCGGTGCCGGCAATCGCCATGGTCAGATCCCGCCGACATTGAGCGCGTCGGCGAGGCCCTCGCCGAGCGCGGAACTCACGGCGCCCGAGGCCTTGACGCGACCAAGCGCTTCAAGGCCGGAAAACTCGAGCGACCCGACGCAGGCCTTCCACAGCCGCAGCCGCACGGTCGCCTGATAAATGGTCGAGTATGCGAGCGCAACCGCCACATAGCTGCCGATGGCGACCGCAGTGGCCAAGAGCTGCGTCACGGCGCCCGTGCCGAATACGGTATCGAAAATTGCAGTGAGCGCGAAGCCGATCGCCGCCGCGATCCCGATGACTGCGCCGCACAGCAGCGCGATCCACGTGAAGCGGAGATAGAGCGCATAGACGGCGCCGGTGCCCAGCCGCGACGTGACGGTCAGCGTCCCGAAGCGCAGCCCCGACACCCACCAGCGCAGCACCATCGACTGGAACGCCGGATAGAGCAGCGCCGCCGCGATGATCGACCAGGTGACGCCGATGACCGCGACCGACACGGCGGCCCCGGCGTTTGCACCCTCGACCCGGCCGGCGACATCGTCGCCGCCGCGCCTCAGCGCGTCGGCCAGCGCGCTCCAATCGACCTCTCCAATGGCGAACATCATGCCGAGCAGGAACGGCACCACCACGACGGCCCAAAACAGGACGCCACGAAGAAACAGCCGCAGGCCCGAGCCGACGAAGTGCCCTTGAAGGTCGCCATAATAGGTGTTGCGCATCTTGAAGCGTTCGAGGCTCGCTTGCGCGAACGGGTAGGCCAGCCCGAGCGTGACGCCGATCACCGCCCACCAGAACAGCGCGCAGACCGCATAGCGCCAACCCGACCCGGTCTGATGAAAGCGGAGGCCGCGATAGAGCGTGCGCGTCAGCCGATAGCGCCGCGCGCGATAGACCGCGAACTGGCCGAACAGCGCGAGCACCGCGAGCGCAAGCGCTCCGGAGACCTGCCCGAGCAGGCCGCGGCTGAACGCGGCGAGAAAGAACATCACGTTGACCGGCACCAGCAGCGCGACCGCGATCAGGAAGCCGAGCAGCAGCTCGCGCGCGGTACCGATATATTCAAGGCCATCGCCGGCGATCTCGGTATGGCTCCAGAGGAAACGGCGAACATCGGTCGCGAGCCAGAAGCGATAGATTCCAAGCGTCGCCGCCAAAAACATCGCGCCGCGGATCAGCAGCCGCCAGAACGGCTTTTCGGGCGCCGCGAACCGCCCGCCATCTGGTACGGGCGCGGGCTCATCGGATGGCGTGTCGAGCGGAGTGGCGGCGGACATCCCGGGGTTCTAGCACGCGATCTTTCTTGTGGCGCATGATCTTATCGGCGAGCCAGCTTCCACTGCCTGCCGCGCGTGCCGTCAGTTGCGCTTCAAGCGCGCATTCTGGCAATTGGCGTTACACGCTGCAGTGTGATCTGTCCGGGTCCCGTGAGTGAGCGGTGAGCGTTCCCCGCTGACATTGGGGGCGTCCAACCAGCATCCTTGTGGAACATTCAGTCTTTCGATAGAGCCGCCGTAATGTCATCGCGATATCTTCGCGAGTGGTCGTCTACATCGGGATATCTGTAGAAGGGGGGCGGATCCTATGTCGCTGCAAGGCATTGCACTGCCGAAGAATTGGCGTGACACCGGTTTGATCGTTGCTATTTCGCTTTTTGCCTGCACGGCCGCCTTCCTGCTTTGCTATTTGACTATGCCCATTCGCAATTTGACGGCGTTTTTCCTCTATCAGCAAGATCGCTGGCTGCTGCTGGGGGCGATGATGATTACTCTATTTTCCAGCCGGCGGATCGACAGGCACGAGGTTGCCTTCCGGCCTGCCCGCTGGCTCGCGCCCGCCATAGCTCTTGCACTCGTCTCTCTATGCTACGCAGGGCATTATTGGCTGCTTTCCGGCTATGCCATGAGCCGCGACGAACAGATGGCATTGTTCGATGCCAGCATTTTCGAGAGCGGAAAGCTGGTCGCGCCGTTGGCGGCCGAATGGGTGCGTCATGCCAGCGCGCTCAACACGTTGTTCATGCTGCCGGTGGAACACCCATCAGCCTGGATCTCGGCCTATCTTCCCATGAACGCAGTTCTTCACGCCGCAGTCGGCCTTGTTGCCGACGCGGCGCTGACCGGGCCCTTACTGGTGGGTATCGGAGCGATCGCGCTGCATGGCTGCATCAGGATCTTGTGGCCTGACAAACCCGAGGCATCTCTGGTGGCCCTGTTGCTCTATGCCCTTTCGGGCCAGATCGTCATCACCGGCATGACAAGCTACGCCATGACCGCGCATCTGGCGCTTAACCTCACATGGCTCTGGCTGTTCCTGCAGCGGCGGCGCATGGCGGACCTGGGGGCGCTCGCTGTTGGCTTTGTCGCCGTCGGGCTGCATCAGCCGCTGTTTCATCCTCTTTTCGTCGCGCCGATCCTCATGCTGCTTCTGAAGGAACGAAATTGGCAACGCGCAGCCTTTTTCGCAGTCGGATATTTGATGGTGTGCGCCTTCTGGCTGCTTTGGCCGAAATGGATGCTTGCGCTCATTACCGGACCGGAGAGCGTAATGGCCGCGCACGACGTCGATTATCTCACCCGTCTGATCGATACGGTGCGTGCGGGAGACTCGGCCCGCTTCAGCAATATGGCGGCAAACCTCCTGCGCTTTGTGTCATGGCAACATATTCTGCTGATCCCCCTCGTGGCCGCCTCTTTACCAGCGATCTGGCGGGGAGGCTTGCCAGCGGCGTTGGCCTGGGGCGTGGCGCTGCCGATCTGTGTCATGCTGCTGATTCTGCCTTATCAGGGACATGGCTTTGGCTATCGCTATCTAAGTGGTGTGACAGGAAACCTGATCCTTCTGGCCGTTTACGGCTGGATGGAGCTGGGCGATCGGCGCCCGATTTGGCGCATGATGATGCGGCGAGCCACGGTGGCAAGCGCCGTAATCCTGTTGCCGCTTCAAGCGTGGATGGCCCATAGCTTCTATGCGCCCTATGCCCGCGTCAGTCAGAAGATCGAGAAGAGTAACACCGAATACGTCATTATCGGTGCGCAGGATGTTTCATTCTCAAACGATCTGGTGATCAACCGCGCCGACGTCTCCAATCGGCCTGTCCGCTTGATCGCGGAGGAGCTGAACGATGATCTCGTTCGTCACATATGCCGCACGGGGGCGGCCGTGGCGCTGGTGGACGATCATCTCCTCGCGGACATCTCCGCCTACTTTGGAAAACAGGAGCAGCGTCGTGCGGCGGAGCGCAATTCGATCCTGGCTCCGGATCTCAAGTCCGCTGGCTGCCATGTCAGCGTGCTGCAATGAGCCGATGCGACAAGGCCGCAATGGCGGCAGCCATGGTGGGCCAGCTATAGGCAGAAGCTGCGTATGAAGCCATTTGCCGGCGCTCGCCATCCACAAGCATGCCGGCGTCCAACGCACCGGCGACGCAGGCCGCCGAACCCGCAGGATCACTCAGATCGATGACGACACCGTGCAGCCAGCGCGAGGCAGCCGGGTCGGCCCTGGCGCTCTCTTTCCCGCAGATGACCGACAGCCCGCAGACCATCGCTTCCTGGATCACCAACGGATAGCCCTCTCCGACACTCGGCAGCACAAGAAAGTCCGCGGCGTGATAAAGCTCCGCCAGGGCCGCCGGTTGCAGAGTCCCCAATACATGGATGTTGGGAAGGCGCCAGCGCCGAGGATCAATCGGCCCAGTTCCGACCAGCACGAAGGAGATTTCGGACCGCTGCCGGGCCAGTTCCTGCAGAACCGCCATTCCCTTCTTCTTGACGAAGCGTCCGACGAAGACGGCCAGCGTGCCTGCGGGTGGCAGACCGTGGCTGCCGCGCACCGCAGCGCGATCGATGCCCGGAGCTACGCGAAAAATCTCGGTATCGACGCCGTTGAAAAGCAAGAGGGCCGCGCGCTTCATTTGCATATCGGCGAACGCTTCCCGAACGGTATTGCTGATGAAGATCGTTTGGTCCGCCATGCCAAGCACGGGGCGAGTGACCAGCCGGTTGGCGAGCCGCATGAGCCATCGCATGACCGGATGGGCAAATTCGATTTCCGCAATATGCTGGATGAGCACCACGGGCTTGCGCGCCATGATGGCGAACATCATCGCCAGCAGGGAGGTCATATAAAGGGCATCGTGAATGACGATGACGTCACTCCACCTGACTGCCTGGCGCATTGTGACACAGGCAGACGCCATGGGGATGGGCATCGGCAGGCCCGTGAACTTCTCCAAAGGATTGATGCAGCGCAAGGGCAAGACCTTGACCGCGGCGTCGCAGGGCGCGGGATCGGCGGCGCTTGCCGCCCAGCATACGTCATGGCCAGCATGCGCGATATGGCGGTTGAGATGCCCGGCGACGCGCTCGATCCCGCCGCCATGACTCTCGAAAAAATGGGTGACGCAAAGGAATTTCATCGCTTCCAGCTTCAGATCGGGTCGAAGCGCAGCGTAATCTCAAGCCGGTTGGGAAATATCAGCGCATAGGGATTGGTGCGGTAGATCCCGCCGGTCCGGGCACCAATGCGGTAGCCTGCCGACGCAGCAAGCCCCTCCCATTCGCGCGCAGGGAGATAGTGCGCCCATAGCATGCCCCCGAAGGGGATATTGCCGATCGTGTCCATTGCGGTGAGCCGCAAATTGTCGATGCTGCCGCAGCTCAGGTGATCCTTGATGTAAAGCGGCCCATCGGCCACGCGGCGGATTTCCCGCAACAACCCCGCCCGTTCGCCGACCGGAACATGGTGCAGCACATTGTTGAGCGTGGCTGCATCGAACGCATTATCCGCAAAGGGAAGATGGCGTCCGTCGTACTGGCGAGTTGCGACCGACAGGGTCGAACAGAAGCGATCGACGAGGTCGACGGTCTGCACCTGCTCGACAGGAAAAAGCTCCGCCATCGCCTGCGCGATCACGCCCGTGCCACCGCCGACGTCGAGCAGGTGCTCGTGGCGGCCCGCCCAGACGTCGAGCAGGCTGTTGAGCATAGCGCTCTGGTAGGTGGGAAGTTTGGTCCGATACATCGCCAGGTGGCGGCCCAATATGGTTTGGAGGGCGTCGGGGGTAATGCGCGCCATGGTCTGATCCATGGACTTCATTGTTCTTGCGCCGAAATAGGGCGGCTGATCGCCCAACGGCTCAGCAGATAGTTGATTGCCAACGTGCACAACGTCGCAAGCGGCGCGGCCCAGTGCATCTGAAGCCCGGCCGGCCCGAGCCACAACCAGGTGGTCGCCATGGTCAATGGGATATTGACCGACATGGCGACGGCGTAGCGCAGAAAGGTCGCAAGACTCATCTCCCTGCGGAAACTGATCCGGCTGTGCAACGCGTAGCCTGAAATGACCACGACCATGTAAGACGCGAGCACCGCCAGCGGCAGCACCAGACCCAGGCCGTTAGCCGCGATCATCACAAGATTGTGGATCACCAGGCACAGGCCCGAGACCCCCGCATAATCCAGGGCATGGCGGGGCATCATCGGTCAATGCACTTATGTGCGCGAACAAGGTAGACGCATGCGTTGTCCAGCCGCATCCCGGCCGGCGTAATCGCATCTTCGACAAGCGCGCGAAAGTTCATCACCACAGCCAGCCCCCCCGCCAGCATCCGCCCGATCAGGGGAATCTTGCGCACGACATAGGCAAAGCCGGTCAGGCGAATCAAAGTGGTCGTGGCCAGAGGGCCGACCATGGCTTCGAGCGACTGGATCTTGAGACCTCTTATGGCCAGGTCATGCTCAAGCCCCGTGCGCGTCCAGCGGCGATGATCCTCCGGATGGGGGTGATAGAGCCAGGCGCCGTGTGTGGAGAGCAGTAGCGTGCCATCCGGCTTGAGCAAGCGGCAGATTTCGGCGCAATAGGCGTCAAGGTCTCTCACATGTTCAAGCACCTGCACGGACAATATGGCGTCGGCGCTGCCATCCCGCATAGCAAGTTTACCCTGCGCATCGATGAGAATATCGACATCCCCGGCGACGTCGGCACCGATATAGGAAACGCCTAGTCCTGCGATCATCTCACGATAGGGCATCGCCCCACAGCCCATATCGACCAATGTTGAACCAGCCGCGACATGATCGCGAGCCTGTGCCTCGATGCCAGCCGCCAGTTGACGCAGGACGATCCAGTCCGTGTCCCAGATGCGGGGCGCGCGGCGACGGCGGCCGTCATTCATTTCTTGGCAGCCGGCGTCAGGTTGGCATCGTGTCCGGCGATGATGGCGAGCAGGAAGCCGCCGAGGATCGTCTGCACGCCCACGCTGCCGACAACCGCTGCGCACAGCAGGGGCAGAGTCGAAGGCAGAGCTATGAAATTGTGCGACGTCCAGTAGATGCCGATCACAACGAGCCCGACGAAGCCGCACGCGACCATCGCGCCGCCGGATATCAGCGCATTTTCCAACGTCAGAACATGGCCGAAGCGGTGGAAGAACGGCCGCAAGCTGCGATAGCCGCGGCGCACGCCGTGGAAATGGGTCGCCATAGCCATGATGACGGACAGATGGCCAACCGTGAACATGAAGCCGGCTATCAGCGTCCAACCCGCGCCGAACGGCGGTTCACCATACAGCAAGCCCAAGCTATAGAGCGTCGCCACGCTGAGCACCAGGCTCGCCGAAGTCATCGCGATTATCGCTGGTACGCCGAAGACCCAGGTTGGGCTGAGCATCAGCAGATATCGCAGATGTCGCCATCCATCCCGCCAAGGACGCAGATGAGGCGGCCGATCGCGAAGGTCAGGGGAAAGAGTCGCGGGCACTTGCGTGATTCGAAGATTCTTGAGGCTGGCCTTGATGACCATCTCGCTCGCGAATTCCATGCCCGAGCCATTTAGCTCAAGGGTAACGAAGGCATCCTTGGTGATCGCACGCAAGCCGCAGTGCGCGTCTCTCACGCCCGAGTGGAAGAAGAGATTGAGGATGCCCGTCAGCGCGGGATTGCCGATGTAGCGATTCTTCCACGGCATGGCACCTGCCGCGATCCCCCCGTCGAAACGCGAACCCATGCAAAGATCGGCGCCCTCGATCAGGCGGCCGATCATTGCAGCACCATCGGTGAAGTCATAGCTGCCGTCAGCGTCGCCCATTATCAAATACCGGCCAAAGGCGGCCTCGAAACCGCCGATTAAGGCGGTGCCATAGCCCTTGGCAGACACATTGATGACCCTTGCGCCAAGGCTGGCCGCCAGTTCCTGGCTGCCATCGGTCGAACCGTTGTCAGCGATTATGATTTCCCCGGCGAGGCCGTATTGCTCTTCTATCCGGCGCAGCGCCTCCTGTGCATTGGCGATGCAATGGGGCAAGCTTCGCACTTCATTGAGGCAAGGCATGACGATCGAAACGTCGAGCCCGCGCGCACCCTGCCGCAGGTGGCTTGTCGATTGGAGCTCCATTTCGTTTTCGCACCCTTGGAAATACTTTTCGCAAGGCTAAAGGATGCTCGTTATCAAATGCTTACGTTGATGTATCTACTTGGTAAACATTGCTGGAATCTCCGCCTTCTGACCGGCACGGCAGCCGTTAATATCATCTCCAATATCATCTCCGCTCTGCGGCGACAGCGCCCGATCCGAGCCCGGAACGGCGAGAAGAATGTTCTTGTTATGTTTCCCGAATACCCGGCATGCCTCAACGCACGATGATCGGCTGCGGCGGTGTCGCGCCGCGGATGATGTCGGAAGCCTTGTCGGCGAGCATCATCACGCCGGCATTGAGATTGGCCGAGAGCATCATCGGCATGATCGAGGCATCGACGACGCGCAAGCCCTCCAATCCGCGCACCCGCAGCTCGTCGTCGACCACGCTGGTCGGATCGCTCGCAGGCCCCATACGGCAAGTGCCCATCGGGTGGAACGTGGTCGTGCCGCGCTCCTTCGCGGCGGCGAGCAGCTCGTCGTCGGTCTGTACGCCGGGACCGGGGAAATCCTCATAATCGTAATATGGCGCGAGCGGCTTCGACATCAGGATCGCCCGCGCCAGCCGCATCGCCGCGGCCAGTACGCGGCGGTCGGTCTCTTCGGTGAGATAGCGCGGCTGGATCTCCGGCTGCCGGAACGGATCGGCGGACTTGATCCGCACGTAACCTTTGCTTTCCGGACGCTGCTGCCAGGGCGCCACCGTCATGCCGGGTTCTCTCTCGAGCTGGCCCTGCTGGCCTTCCAGATAGCTCGCCGGCGTGAAGGTGAGCTGGATGTCGGAGGTTTCCAGATGCGGCTCGGATTTCCAGAAGCAATAGACCTGCGTCGGCGAGAGCCCGAGAATGCTCTTGCCGCCGAGGCACCATTTGGCGATCTCGACCGCGAGCTTCAGGCCGCGACTGCGCTCATTGATGGTGGCGATGTTCTTGACGCGCACCGCAAACCGCGGCGCGTAGTGATCGCACAGGTTCTCGCCGACACCGGGCAGCGCATGGCGCACCGGAATGCCGAGCGATTGCAAAAGCTCCGGCGCGCCGACACCCGACATCTGCAACAGCTGTGGCGAGTTGAACGTGCCGCCCGCGAGGATGACCTCGCGCGCCGCGCGCACTTGCCCCGGCGCGCCGTTGCGTCCGCCCTTGAGGTAGCGCACGCCGACCACGCGTTGGCCCTCGAATACGAGATCGGTGGCGTGCGCGTGCGTGACCACGGACAGGTTCGGCCGCTTCATCGCCGGATGCAGGAACGCGCGCGCCGCGCTCATGCGCCGCCCGTTCTGGATCGTGCGCTGGGCGTAATTGATGCCGAGCTGGCTTTCGCCGTTGTAGTCGGGATTACGCGGAATGCCGAGCGAGACCGCGCCCGCGATGAAGGCCTCGCACAGCGGATGGCGCTGGTCGATGTCGGTGACGGTCAGGGAGCCCTCGCGGCCGCGGAAGGTCTCGTCGCCCTCCCCGACGCGGCGCTCGAGGCGCTTGAAATAAGGCAGGACGTCGGCGTAACCCCAGTTGCGATTGCCACGCTGCGCCCAGCCGTCATAGTCGAGCCGCTGGCCGCGATTGTAGATGTGCCCGTTGATCGATGACGAGCCGCCGAGCGCCTTGCCGCGCGGCGCGAGGATGCGGCGACCGCCGGTCCACTCGCTCGGCTCCATGGTGTAGAGCCAGTTGAGCCCCGGCTGATGAAACAGCTTGATGAAGCCGGCCGGGATATGAATGTAGGGATGCCAGTCGCGCGGACCTGCCTCGAGCACGCAGACGCTGACGCCTGGATCCGCGCTCAGCCGGTTGGCCAGCACGCAACCGGCGCTGCCGGCGCCGACGATCACGTAGTCGAATGTGTCCATTCTGTTGTTCTTGTTTTGAGATGGCTTCTTGTTATTCGGCTTATTCGGCCGCAGCCACCGCGGTCGGCAGCGTGTAGTCCTTGAAGCGGTCGCGCAGCGCGGTTTTCAGGATCTTGCCGGTCGCCGTGTGCGGAATCTCCTCGACGAATACCACATCGTCGGGCATCCACCATTTGGCGATCTTGCCCTCCATGAAGCCGAGCATCTCCTCGCGCGTGAGGCTCTCGCCCTTCTTGGGGATAATGATCAGCAACGGACGCTCGTCCCACTTCGGATGATGCACGCCGATGACGGCGGCCTCCATCACCTTGGGATGGCCGACCGCGAGGTTTTCCAGATCGATCGATGAAATCCATTCGCCGCCGGATTTGATGACGTCCTTGGAGCGGTCGGTGATCTGCATCATGCCGTATGGATCGATGGTCGCAACGTCGCCGGTGTCGAAGAAGCCATCGCCGTCGAGGACCTCGCCGCCCTCGCCCTTGAAGTAGGATTTCGCGACCGCGACGCCCTTCACCTTGAGGCGCCCGAAGGACTTGCCGTCCCAGGCGATCTCGTTGTTCTTGTCGTCGACGATCTTCATCTCGACCGTGAAGGGCGCGGCGCCCTGCTTGGCCTTCACGTCGAGAATCTTCTCGAAATCGCTCGCGTCATAGTCGGGCTTGATCGCGCAGATCGAGCCGATCGGATTCATCTCGGTCATGCCCCAGGCATGCGCAACCGTGACGCGGTAAGTCTTCTCGAACTTCTCGATCATGGCGCGCGGGCAGGCCGAGCCGCCGATCAGCACGCGGCGCAAGGTCGAGAGCTTGAGATTGTTCGCCTCCATGTGGGCGAGCAGCATCAGCCAGATGGTCGGGACGGCGGCCGTCATCGTGACCTTCTCGGCCTCGAGCAGCTCATAGATCGAGACGCCGTCGAGCTTCATGCCCGGCAGCACCAGCTTGCAGCCCGACATCGGCGCCGAGAACACGATCGACCAGCCGTTGGCGTGGAAGAACGGCACCACCGGCATGATGGTGTCCTGCACCGAGAG
>JBBWZU010000837.1:0-18605 GCA_039649225.1 Hyphomicrobiales bacterium
GCGAGCGCGCGCTTACCGCCGATTTTCTCGAGCTGATGCGCCGCCGTCATCGCAATGCGCGCGCCCGACATGCCGAGCGGATGGCCGAGCGCAATCGCGCCGCCGTTCGGGTTCACGTGCTCGGCATCGTCTGGCAATCCAAGCTGGCGCATCACCGCCAAGCCTTGCGACGCGAAGGCCTCGTTCAGCTCGATCACGTCGAAATCACCGATCTTCAGGCCCAGCCGCTCCATCAGCTTGCGGGTGGAGGGCACCGGGCCGATGCCCATGATGCGCGGCGGCACGCCGGCCGACGCCATGCCGATGATGCGGGCGCGCGGTTTCAGGCCATGCGCCTTCACGGCCGCCTCCGACGCGATGATCATCGCGGCGGCGCCGTCGTTGACCCCGGAGGCATTTCCGGCCGTCACGGTGCCGGGGGTGCGGAACGGGGTCTTGAGCTTGGACAGGTTTTCGAGCGTCGTCTCGGGACGCGGGTGCTCATCGGAGTCGACCTTGGCCGGTCCGGCTTTTCCGCCCGGCACTTCGACCGTAACGATCTCCTCGGCGAAGTAGCCGGCTGCGATCGCCTTGCCGGCGCGCTGCTGCGAGCGCCAGGCAAACAGGTCCTGATCGGCGCGTGTCACCTGAAACTCTTCCGCGACATTCTCGCCGGTCTCCGGCATGGCGTCGACGCCGTATTGTTTCTTCATCAACGGATTGATGAAGCGCCAGCCGATCGTGGTGTCGTAGATCTCCGCGGCGCGCGCGAAGGCTTCGGTCGCCTTGCCCTGCACGAATGGCGCGCGGGTCATCGATTCGACCCCGCCCGCGATGGCGAAATCGATGTCGCCCGACCGGATCGCCTGCGCGGCGGCGCCCACCGCATTGAGCCCCGAGGCGCAAAGACGATTGAGCGTGACGCCCGGCACGTTGTCGGGCAGGCCCGCCAGCAGCAGCGCCATGCGGGCGACGTTGCGGTTGTCTTCGCCGGCCTGATTGGCACAGCCGAAATAGACCTCGTCGAGCTTTGACCAATCGATGCCCGGGTTGCGCGCCCTCAGGGCTTTGAGCGGCACAGCCGCGAGATCGTCGGTGCGCACCTTGGCAAGCGCGCCGGCGTAGCGGCCGATTGGCGTGCGTACGGCGTCACACAGGAAGGCTTCAGCCATGGTCGATGCCTTTCTTTTCAACCCGCGAAACGGCCATCATGGGGTGTCTCCCGCGCAGGTAGCCGTCCGCAGGCGTTTATTGCATGGATGGCGGTTTGCCAAATCGGCGTGAAGCCCTCAACGGGCGATTGCGCACGCCGCGCAAAAATCGGAAACTGGCCGCGATGGAGCCTCAATGTCGTGACGGCCCGATGCGGTTTTCGCCGTGCCGGGCTTAACCAGAATGGCTCCGCATCAGGGAGGATTGTTATGGCATTCCGGTCTTCGACCCGGCGGGCGCTGCTGCTCGCAGGAACGTTTGGTACTCTCGTTGCCGCATGGCCCGCGATGGCGCAGCAGGCGCAGCCGCTGCCCCCTGGGTCCCCGCTGATCGGGCGCCCGGAAAACGAAGGAGCCATGAAGCTCGCGCCGGTCGCGCCGCCGCCGATCCCGGCCACTGCCGAGAAAGTGGCGGGCGTGGCCGAGAAGCTGACAGTCTCGAAGGGCTTCAAGCTCGAGGTCTACGCCAGCGGCATCGCCAATGCGCGTTCGCTGCGTATCGGCGACAAGGGCACGGTCTTCGTCGGCTCGCGCCTGCTCGATAAGGTTTCGGCGGTCGTCGACAAAGGCGGCAAGAAAGAGGTCAAGGTCATCGCCTCGGGCCTCTACCGGCCGAACGGCCTCGCCTTCAAGGACGGCACGCTCTACATCGCCGAATTGTCCAAGATCTCCAAGATCGAGAAGGTCGAGGACAATCTCGACAGTCCGGCCAAGCCTACCGTTATCTACGACAACCTGCCGAAGGACGAGGCGCACGGCTGGAAGTTCATCGGCATCGGGCCGGACAACAAGCTCTATATTCCGGTCGGTCAGCCCTGCAACAACTGCCTGCCGCCCGAAACGCATGGCCAGATCCGCCGCATCAATCTCGATGGCAGCGGTATGGAGGTGATCGCCAAGGGCGTGCGCAACACCGTCGGATTCGACTGGCATCCGGTCTCGAAGGAACTCTATTTTACCGACAACGGCCGCGACTGGGCCTCGGAAGACGTTCCGGAGGACGAGCTTAATCGCGTGACCAAGGTCGGAGAGCACTTCGGCTCGCCATTCTGCTATCAGGGCGATTTCCCGGATCCGGAATTCGGCTGGGGCCGCTCCTGCAGCGAGTTCACCCCGCCGGTCACCAAGATGGGCCCGCACTCGGCCTCGCTCGGCATGCGCTTCTACACCGGCAGCATGTTCCCGGCGAAATACAAGAACGCGATCTTCGTGGCGCGCCACGGCTCGTGGAACCGCTCCAAGAAGTTTGGCGGCGATATCGTGGCGGTGCACCTGAACAAGGACGGCACCGTGAAGAATATCGAGCCGATCGTCACCGGCTTCATCGGGCCTGACAACAACTACATCGGCCGTCCGGTCGACGTGCAGATGTTGAAAGACGGCTCGCTGTTGATCTCCGACGACTTCAACGGTGCGATCTATCGTCTGAGCACCAGCAACGGCAAGACCGCGTCGCGCTGACCTTAACGCCATCCGGGGGCGGCGCTGCTGCCCCCGGGTTTTTATCTCTTGGCTTTGGACTTGGACCCAAACATGCGGACGTTGGTTGCCGGTGTTGCGTTGATCTGCGCGCTTGCCATGCCGGCGAAAGCCGCAACGTTCGATGAGCAACTTGCGACCTGCAAGGCCTGCCACGGCGAGAAGGGAATATCCGAGACCAGCGAGGTTCCCTCGCTTGCCGGAATGCCCGCGAACTACGGGCTTATTCAGCTTTATTTGTTCCGCGCCAAAATGCGCAAAATCGAGATCATGAACGACGTCGCCAAGGACATGACCGACGACGATCTGCGCCTCTTCTCCGACTATTTCGCCAAGCTGCCGCCGCCGAAGGCCACCGAACCCGCCGACCCGGCGATTGCGGCGCGCGCGCAGGCCGTCATTGCGAAGAACCATTGCGGCTCGTGCCACAATGCCGACTTCTCCGGGCGTGAGCAGATGCCGCGGCTTGCGGCGCAACGCGAGGATTACCTGCTCAAGGCGCTACGTGACTACAAGAGCGCCAGCCGCCCCGGCTATGACGCCACCATGGACGAGGTGATCCGTCCCATCACGGATGCCGACATCGCGGATCTCGCCCACTACCTCGCCCGCCTGCGCTGAACTAGACCGCGTGAGCGGCGTTGAGCCGCCGCGCGCTGTTGCGTGACGAGTTGAAAGGACGCCGTGAGCCGGCTAGCGCGTTGCGCAAATGCCCTTGAGCGCCTTCCATTCGGCGGCTGACAAAATTTCCGGCCCGCTGGCTGGCGTGTCCTTCATCGTGGCGAGGCGCTCCTCGCTCATGGGATGCGACGAGAGCAGCGTCACGCTCTTTCCGGAATCGGTGCCGGTCACGCGCACCAGCAAATCGCCCAGCGGCTTCGGCGAGCGGCCGAGCTTGCGCATCACCTCGATGGCGAACGCATCGGCGTCGCGCTCCGCGTCGCGCGAATAGGACGCATCGAACAGCGTGCGGCCGACGAACACCATGGCGGCGCCGCCCGTGACGTCGCCGAATAGCAGTCCGACCAGGAACGAGGTCCCGCCAGTCTGGATGATCCGGCGCAGATTGTCGCGATGCTGCACATGCCCCAGCTCGTGGGCGAGCACGCCGGCGACCTCGTCCACGCTTTTTGCTTTCTGTAACAGTCCGTCCAGCAGATAGATCTTTCCGCCCGGCAGCGCGAACGCGTTCGGAATCTTCGACGACAGCACGCGGGCATCGAGCGTGGCCTCCATGCCGCCGGCGCGCTTGAGCTTGTCGATCAGCGACGTGAAGGCCGCCTGGCCTTCGGCGCGGTCGCATTCTTTGCCGCCGAACAGGAAGCGGACCTGCTTGTCGACCGCACCGCCGATACGCTGCTCGATCGCCGACGGAATCAAGGGGGCGAGGCGGTCGGCGGCGAACGGGATGCCGAAGAAGGCCAGCAAGAGGATCGAGCAGGCTGCGGCCAGCGACCAGAACACGATGCGCCAGGTATGCCCTGCCGCGGCGCGGCCGGCATCGAGCGACTTGCAATAGGCCGCGACCATGCCCTGCGTCGCCGCATCGGTGATCTCGAGGCGCGCGAGCGGCAGCGCTGACACGCAGCTTAGGCGCAGCATCTGCGGCGGACCGTCGGCGCGACGAATCGCATCATAGGGCCAGCTTTCGATGGCAGCATCGCCCTCGACGATATCGAGGCTGCCGCCAAGACGCAGCGCGACGGCGCGCTTGCGGTTGGATCGTCCGTCGAGAAAGACGGCGCTGTGCGCGGCATCGGGCGCCATTGCGGGTTCCTAAAAGCCGACGACGTCGAGACTGTCGGCAAAACCCTCGCCGAGCGCGCTGACCAGATGGCCCTGTGCGGCGACGTCTTCCGCTGCGGCAAGATTGTGGACTGTCACCGAGTCGGCAACCCGCTGCCAGACATCGCGCGCGAGATAGATGCGGATAACGACGCCGACCGTCAACGCGACGACGATGTAACCGAAGCCCAATGCGAACAGTGCCGGAAGCTTCTGCGTTGTAAGAGAGAACTTTTCATCGATCGAATTCGCTCCGCCAAGGGACGCGATTGCGAACACGCCGCCAAACCAGGCCGACAGGATGATCATCAGCAGCACGCTCCAGCCGATGACTTTCCAGTAGAGGCCGATCAGGGCGCCGCCGGCCAGGCCGGACTCGAAGCTTACGCCGCCCATGCGGATGCCACTCACCCACCAGCGCCACTCGATCGCTTTCAGCGCCCCGTAGATGAAGGGCAATGGGATCAGGATGAGGAATGATGGCCACAGCAGCAGCCACAGCCACCATACCTGCTTGAACAGGCCCCATCCGGTCGCCTCGAAGCGGCCCTGCAGGCTGCCATAGGCCGTGTGGCGCATCTTGTAGCGCTCGAGCGCGGCCTTCGCCCAGGGCGCCGCGATGCCGAGAGTGAGCAGCGACAAAAGTCCCCACAGCCCGGCGCGCCACGCATAGCTCCAGCCCGAACCCGTCATCCAGAACCGCACGCCGCGCCAGACCGTGCGGGTCAGCCGGTAGCGCCGAGCCCGATAGATCGCAAACTGGGCGAACAGGTAGAAGAAAAGCCCGAGCGGGATACTGGCAAGCGCCCTGAGCCGCTCCGCTTCCAGGCCGAGGAGAAAGTAGGCGAGGTAGATCGGCGCGAGGATCGCGAGCGCGAAGAGAAATCCGATCAGCAGTTCCTTGGCCGTGCCGGTGTATTCGGCGGCGTCGCCATCGACCGCGGTGTTCGACCACAAATGCCGCCGCATATCGGTCGCAAGCCAGAAACGATAGAAGCCCACGGTCACCAGCTCGAGCGCGGTGCCGCGTATCACTAGGCGGCGGAAGTCCGGGCGGTGCCCGGAAAACGTGACGCGGCCTTGCGGGACAGGCGGGAGAACCGGCGGCAAGCCGAAAGGAGAGGACAAGGTGTCGTTCATGACAGCCGCTCGCAACTCAGAGATGCGCCGAGACGCCTCGCGTCCTGCCTACCCTGCAACCACTATCAAGGCAAGGCCAAGGCAGCCGGCCAGAATGCAGGTGACATGCAGGTGACATACGATCTATTTGTGCGGCCCTGCGCCGCAAAGGTTCACTTTAACAAACAATAACGCTATTCGGCCGCCTCAATCCGCATGTCCGCGCTCGATCCGTCCATTGCGGTCATCCCGAGCTTGTCGAACAGCGCACGGTCGCGCGTCGCGCCGGGGTTGGGCGTGGTCAGCAGCTTCTCGCCGTAGAAGATCGAATTCGCGCCGGCGAGGAAGCACAGCGCCTGCGCCTCCTCGGTCATGTTCTCGCGCCCCGCCGAGAGTCGCACCATCGACAGCGGCATGGTGATACGCGCCGCCGCGATCATGCGCACGAACTCGATCGCGTCGAGCCTGGCGCTGCCACCAAGCGGCGTGCCTTCCACTTGCATCAGCATGTTGATCGGCACGCTTTCGGGATGCACGGGAAGATTCGCCAGCGTTGCGATCAATCCGATGCGATCCTCGCGCGTCTCGCCGATGCCGACAATGCCGCCGCAGCAGACCGCGATGCCGGCGTCACGCACGTGCTCCAGCGTATCGAGCCGGTCCTGATAGGTGCGGGTCGAGATGATGCGGCCGTAGTCCTCGGGCGCGGTATCGAGGTTGTGATTGTAATAGTCGAGACCCGCGGTCTTCAGCCGCCGCGCCTGCTCGGCTTCGAGCATGCCGAGCGTCACGCAGGTCTCCATCCCGAGCGCACGCACGCCCTCGACCATGGCACAGACTTGATCAAGATCGCGGTCTTTCGGCGAGCGCCACGCCGCTCCCATGCAGAAACGTCCGGCGCCCGCTGCCTTTGCGGCGCGGGCTTCGGCCAGCACGGCCTCGACGCTCATCAGCTTGGTGGCTTGGACGCCGGTGTCGTAGCGGGAGCTCTGCGAACAATAGCCGCAATCCTCGGGGCAACCGCCGGTCTTGATCGAGAGCAGCTTTGAGATCTGCACCTCGCACGGATCGAAGTGCATCCGGTGAATTTGCTGCGCCCTGAACAAGAGCTCCGGAAACGGAAGCTCGAACAGCGCGCGGATTTCGGCACGCGTCCAGTCGTGACGGAGCGCGGCGAGGGCCGGCGCGTGGGTCATGTCATTTGCCAGTGTCATGGGCGGACACTAGCGCGACGGGCGCAAAGGGCAATCGCGCGCAACTTGCATAGCCGCTGTTGCTATACCGGACGCCGATATTACTCCGCCGCGACCGGCATCTCGGCCCGCTCCACATTCGCGGCGCAGAACTTGAACTCCGGAATCTTTCCGAGTGGATCGAGCTTCGGATTGGTCAGCAGGTTCGCGGCCGCTTCCACATAGGCGAACGGGATGAACACCACGCCATCCGGCACAGCGTCGTCCTGACGTGACGACAGCTCGACCGTGCCGCGCCGCGTCGAGACGCGCACCCTGTCGCCGGCATGGATGCCGAGCTTGGCGAGCGTGCCGCGCGAGAGCGAGGCGCAGGCGTTCGGCTCCAGCGCATCGAGCACGACCGAACGGCGCGTCATCGCGCCGGTGTGCCAATGCTCGAGCTGGCGGCCGGTGGTGAGGATGAACGGATACGCGGCGTCCGGCATCTCGTCGGGCGCGGTGTATTTGGTTGCGACCAGCTTCGCGAGTCCGCCCGGACGCGGGAAGCCCTGATCGAACACGACGTCGCGGCCCGGCACGTCCGGCGCGTCGACCGGATAGGTGACGTGATATTCGCGCGCGACGCGCTCCCACGAGATGTTGTCGAGCGCCGGCATCAGCGAGGCCATCTCGGTGAAGACTTCGCTCACTTGGCTGTAGTTCCAGTTGCAGCCCATGCGTTGCGCCAGATCCTGGATGATCCACAGGTCCTGCCGCGCGTCGCCCGGCAGCGGCAGCGCGGCGCGGCCCATCTGCACTTGGCGATTGGTGTTGGTGACGGTTCCGTCCTTCTCGGGCCATGCGCTCGCGGGCAGGATCACGTCCGCATAGGACGCGGTCTCGGTCAGGAAGATATCCTGCACCACGAGATGTTCGAGGTGCGCGAGCGCGCCGCGCGCGTGATTGAGGTCGGGATCCGACATCGCGGGGTTCTCGCCCATGATGTACATGCCCTTGATCTCGTCGTTATGCACCGCGTCCATGATTTCGACCACGGTCTTGCCGCGCTTCGGGTCAAGCGTGACGCCCCATGCGGCTTCGTATTTGGCGCGGGTCTCGGCATCCTCCACCGACTTGTAGTCGGGGAAGAACATTGGAATGAGGCCCGCGTCTGAGGCGCCCTGCACGTTGTTCTGTCCGCGCAGCGGATGCAGCCCGGTGCCCGGGCGGCCGACCTGACCGCAGATCAGCGAGAGCGCAATGAGGCAACGCGCATTGTCGGTGCCGTGGGTGTGCTGCGATACGCCCATGCCCCAGAAGATGATCGCCGACTCGGCGCGCGCGAAGGTGCGCGCGACATTGCGCAGCACGTCCGGCTCGATGCCGCAGATCTTCGACATTTCCTCCGGCGTGAACGGCTTCACACTCGCGGCGAGCTTGTCGAAGTCCTCGGTATAGGTCTGCACATATTGCTGGTCGTACAGCTTCTCGCCGATGATGACGTTGAGCATGCCGTTGAGCATCGCCACGTCGGTGCCGTTCTTGAATTGCATCATCTGCCAGGCGTGGCGCTTCAGCGCCTGCCCGCGCGGGTCCATCACGATCAGCTTGGCGCCGCGTTTGGCGGCCTGCTTGAAGAAGGTCGCGGCGACCGGATGGTTCTCGGTCGGGTTCGCGCCGATCACCACGATGACGTCGGAATTCTTGCATTCGTTGAAGGTCGCCGTGACCGCTGCCGAGCCGACGCCTTCCAGCAATGCGGCGACCGACGAGGCGTGGCACAGCCGCGTGCAGTGATCGACGTTGTTGGAGCCAAAGCCGGTGCGCACCAGCTTCTGGAACAAGTAGGCTTCTTCGTTCGAGCCCTTGGCCGAGCCGAAGCCCGCAAGCGCGCGCGGCCCGTCGCGGTCGCGCACCTTCACCAGGCCGGCGGCGGCGCGTTCCATCGCTTCTTCCCAGGTGGCGGGGCGAAAATGCGTCCAGGGGTTCGACGGGTCGACCAGATCGTCGGCGCGCTTCGGCACGTCATCCCGGCGCACCATCGGTTGGGTCAGGCGCTGCGGATTTGACACGTAGTCGAAGCCGAAGCGGCCCTTCACGCACAGCCGGTTCTCGTTCGCCGGTCCTTCGCGGCCGGTGACGTAAAGCAGCTTGTCGTCCTTGATATTGTAGGTGAGCTGGCAACCGACGCCGCAATAGGGGCACACGCTGTCGACCTTGCGGTCGGGGAAGTGCTCAGGCGTGCGTACGTTATGCTCATCGACCAGCGTCGCGGGCATCAGCGCGCCGGTCGGGCAGGCCTGCACGCATTCGCCGCAGGCCACGCACGTGCTCGCGCCCATCGGGTCGTCGAAATCGAACACGATGTGTTCGTTGTGGCCGCGTCCCGCCATCCCGATCACATCGTTGACCTGCACCTCGCGGCAGGCGCGGACGCAGAGGTTGCACTGAATGCAGGCGTCAAGATTGACCGCCATCGCCGGATGGCTGCGGTCGGACTCCGGCTGGCGCTCGCGCGCCGGCAGGCGGCTGTGCGAGATGCCCATGCGGTCGGCCCACGTCCAGAACTTGGACGCCGGGTCGTGCGCCTGCGTGCTGCGGTCGGGCTGATCGGCAACCAGCAGCTCGAACACCATCTTGCGCGCGGTCTTGGCGCGATCGGACGCGCTCTTCACCTTCATGCCGGCGGTCGGCGTACGGATGCAGCTTGCGGCGAGCACGCGCTCGCCGTCGATCTCGACCATGCAGGCGCGGCAATTGCCATCCGGCCGATAGCCCGGCTCCGGCGCGTAGCAAAGGTGCGGGATGTCGGTGCCGTGGCGCTGCGCGACCTGCCAGATCGTTTCGCCCTTGCGCGCCTGGACCTCCTGGCCGTCAAGCGTGAACGTGATGCTCTCGCCGCCGTGGCCTTCGCCCTGCACTGTGTCGGTCGCGCCCGTATGCGCAACGTGCGGCCGCCCTTCGACCTTGGTGTCGCCGCCTGCGGCGCCCTTCTTGTCGTGGCCGTATCCGACGGGCTGGGTCGTATCGTTCATCGGTTCACCATTTGCCCAAGGGCTTGGTCAGATCGTCGCGGAAATATTTGAACACGCAGGTCAGCGGGTTCGGCGCCGCCTGTCCGAGACCGCAGATCGAGGCATCGCGCATCGCGACAGACAGCTCGGTCAACAACGCTTCATCCCACGGACCGGTTGCCATCAGCTTGACGGCCTTCTCGGTTCCGGCGCGGCAGGGCGTGCACTGGCCGCAGCTTTCGTCCTCGAAGAAGCGCATCAGGTTGAGCGCCACGGCCTTCATGTCGTCACGCTCGGACAGGATCACAACCGCGTGGGAACCGACGAAGCAGCCGTATTTTTCCAGGGTTCCGAAATCGAGCGGCTCATCCGCCATCGAGGCCGGGAGGATGCCGCCCGATGCGCCGCCTGGCAGATAGCCCTTGAAGACTTCGCCTTCGGCCATGCCGCCGCAATATTCCTCGATCAGCTCGCGCGCCGTGACGCCGGCCGGCGCCTGCACGACGCCCGGCTTCTTGACGCGGCCCGAGACCGAGAATGAGCGGAAGCCCTTGCGCTCGCGCCGGCCTTGGCTGGTGAACCATTCGGGCCCGCGCTCGATGATGTCGCGCACCCAGTAGAGCGTCTCGACATTCTGTTCGAGCGTCGGGCGGCCGAACAGGCCGACCTGCGCCACATAAGGCGGACGGTGGCGCGGCAGTCCGCGCTTGCCCTCGATGCTTTCGATCATCGCGGATTCTTCACCGCAGATGTAGGCGCCCGCGCCGCGGCGCAGATGGATGGTCGCGTGCTTGGCGAGTCCCGCCGCGGCGACCCGCGCGAACTCCTGCTCGAGCATCATGATCAGCTCGGGATATTCATCGCGGATGTAAACGTAGATGTCGGCGGCCTCGACCACCCAGGCGGCGATCAGCATGCCTTCGATGAAGCGATGCGGATCGAGACCGAGATAATGCCGGTCCTTGAACGTGCCGGGCTCGCCTTCGTCGCCGTTGACCGCCATCAGGCGCGGCCCGGGCGACTGGCGCACCAGTCCCCATTTGCGGCCCGTCGGAAATCCCGCGCCGCCAAGCCCGCGCAGGCCCGCATCGTCGATCGCCTTGATCATCTGCTCGCGCGTGCGCGTGCCCGAGATGCACTCGCCAAGCAGTCGGTAGCCGCCCGCCGCGCGATATGCCGTCAGATCGATCTGCGGCTTGTGCGCATGCGCGTGCACATGATGCGCGACCGCATCGCCGACCAGCCGCTCGCCTGCATTCATCACCTGCACATGGCCGACGGCGGCGACCGGCGCCTTGTCGCAAGCCCCCATGCAGGGCGCGCGCACCACGCGCACGTCCTTGCCGAGCAGGCCCGGCAAGCGCGCAAGCAGATCCTCCGCGCCCGCCATCGCACAGGAGAGCGAGTCGCATACGCGCACCGTGACCGCCGGAGGTGGCGTCTCGCCTTCCTTCACGACATCGAAATGCGCGTAGAAGGTCGCGACCTCGTAGACCTCCGTTTGCGCCAGCTTCATCTCGGCGGCGAGCGCCGCGAGATGCGCGGCGGAGAGATGGCCGTATTTGTCCTGGATGAGATGCAGATGCTCGATCAAGAGGTCGCGCCGCCGCGGTCTGTCGCCAAGTAGGGCGCTCACCTCAGCGACCGCCTGCATGTCGAGCTGGCGGCCCTTCGGTGTCTTCTGCGGGCGCTTGCGCCCGGCTCCCTTGCCCATGTCGGGCGGCTTTACTGGCGCATTCATCTGAAAACCCTGGGCTTTTGTTGTTTGGAATAGACCTGAACTGGTTGGTCGCTAACAATCCCCCAATTGCCATCGTTTGATTGATAATTCCTATCGATCGGCTATATCATCGGACAACGCTTCCTGGACCTCACATAGGCTTAACATCTTGATTGACAAGCTTGATTTCCTTCTTGCCCTGGCCCGCGAACGGCATTTCGGCCGCGCCGCGGAGGCCTGTGGCGTGACCCAGCCGACCCTCTCGGCCGGGATCAAGCAGCTCGAGGAACAAATGGGCGTCCTGCTGGTCAATCGCGGCTCGCGTTTCCAGAGCTTCACGCCCGAAGGCGGGAAGGTGCTCGAATGGGCGCGCCGCATCGTCGGCGATACGCGCGCCATGCGCGCCGAGATCAACGCACTGCGCCATGGGCTGACCGGACAATTGCGCATCGCCGCAATTCCAACCGCGCTCGCGATGGTGGCGAGCCTCACGACGCCGTTCCGGCTGCGCCATCCGAACGTGCGCTTCACCATCATGTCGCGCACCTCGATCGAGGTGCTGGAGCAACTGGAAAACCTCGAGATCGATGCCGGCGTGACCTATCTCGACAACGAGCCGCTCGGCCGCGTCACCGCGATCCCGCTTTATCGCGAGCGCTATCGGCTGATCACATCGTCGGATGCGCCGCTTGGCGATCGCGAGCGCGTGACGTGGGCCGAGGTCGCGCAAGTTCCGCTCTGCCTGCTGACGCCCAACATGCAGAACCGCCGCATCATCGAAGGCCTGTTGCGCAGTGCGGGCGGCAATCCGCAGCCGACGCTCGAGTCCAATTCGATGATCGTGCTGTTCGCACACGTACGAACCGGCCGCTGGGCGAGCGTGATGCCGTCCAAGCTCGCCGAGACGCTCGGCCTGACGGATACGATTCGCGCGATCCCGATCACCGAACCGGAGGCGGTGCACGAAATCGGCCTCGTGGTTCCGGCGCGCGAGCCGATGACGGCGCTCAACGCCGCGCTCGTTACGGAGGCGCGCAAGCTTGCCAGCACCCTCGATCCGCCGGTAGCGCGATAGTGACCCGCTTTCCGGAGCCCGTGGGACACCGTAGCGCCCGCGCAGCGATCCGGTCGCGAACAGCACGCACGCATTTATACGGACCCCCGTGAATGCTGGTGAATCCGCCCTGATACCCGTTGTCCTGGCGGATTCTACTTATCGCCGGGGAGCCGTAGATTCAGCGCACATTAGCGACTCTGCGCGACAGTGATCCCATCGGACGGGGTGCGCGCCGGCGTAACGCCGGAAGCGGGAACTGCGGGATGAATGCGCTCGAATTGAGGGATCGGATCGGACGCATCGGCCTGCGCGCCAGGGTTGTCATCCTGGTTCTGCTGGCGGTCGCGCCGCTTTTTTGCCTGCTGGTTTTTAGCGCCATCGCGGATCGCGAGGTTGCGCTTGCGAATGCGCGCTCGCGCGCCATCGAGCTCGCGCGCTTCGGCGCCCAGCGGCAGGCGGACATGTTGCAGCAGGGGCGCGAGCTGCTGACCGTCATGCGTCGCATGCCCGAAATGATCTCCGACGATCTCGAGGTCTGCCGGACGACCGCAAGAGAGATCGCCGCCGATCATCCGCAATTCTACACGATCGGCGTCGTCGACCCGGACGGGGCGATCAGGTGCCATAGCACGATCACGCACCGCCAGGCGTTCCGCGATGCCGCACTGTTCCGCCAGGCCATGGCGCCGGACGCTCCGCGGTTCATCGTGGGACAGTTCTTGATCAGCGCGATCACCGGCAAGCCGGTCGTGGTCATGGCCTCGCCATTGCCGAAGGCCGCCGATGGCGCGCCGCGGGGAATTGTCTTCGCAAGTCTCAATCTCGAATCATTCCAGCAGGTAAGCGCGGAACTGGCCGGCGCGCATCATGCCGGCGGGTCCGACCAGGTCGTACTGGTGATCGATTCGCGCAACGGCACAGTACTGGCTCGCGGACCCGACAATGCGCAAATGCTCGGCCGGACGTTTGCTGACCATCCGCTGGTGCGCGCCATGGTGGCTTCGCCTGATGGCGGCGGCCTCGACACCGACGGGCTTGGCGGAGTGCCGCGAATCTTCGGGTTCGCGCGTCTGCCGATCGCCGGCGGCGTGATGATCGCGGTTGGCCTGGCGCGCAGCGACGTCCTCGCCGATGCCAACAAATGGCTCGTGATCGGGCTGTCGATCGCCATTCTCGCCATGACGGTGGCGCTGGCGGCGGCGTGGCTGGTCGGCCATGCGTCGCAACTGCGCCCCATTCGCCATCTCGTCGATACGGCGCAAATGCTCGGCGACGGCGATCTGTCGGCGCGCGCCGCCATGGAGCCCTGGCAGGCCCCGGAATTCCGCATGCTCGGCGCGACCTTGAACAGCATGGCCGAGGCCATCGCGCTGGGACAGAAGAACCTGCGCGACAGCGAAACCGAATTGCGCCTGCTCGCCGACAACGCGACCGATATGATCTTCAAGCTCGATCGCAATTTCCGGCGCACCTACGTATCGCCGTCCTCGCGCGAGGTCCTCGGCTACGAGCCGCATGAGCTGATCGGCGAGCGGCTGGCCTTGTCGCACCCCGACGATTCCGGACAAGTCAGCGGCAGCTACCGCGACCTCATGTCGGGACAGGAACGCGCGATGACCATCACGCGGATTCGGCACCGCGATGGTCGTTGGATCTGGATTGAGGTGCACAAGCGCGCGCTGCTGGATCCCGAGACTGGCGCGCCGATCGGCATCATCGGTTCGATGCGCGACATTTCCGCCCGCAAGGTCGCGGAAGAATCCGTGCGCGCCAGCGAAGCGCTGCTGCGTGGCGTATTCGATCACACGCCCGACACCGTTCTGGTTACCGCGCTCTCGGGGGAGAATACCTTCGAGATCGAGGTCTACAATCCGGCCGCCGCCGCCGCTATCGGGTTTCCGATCGGCGCCATGAACGACAGGCCATTACGTGATGTGCTGTCGCCCGAGGTCGCCGCGCGAATGCAGGCCGATCTCGAGCGTTGCCGCACATCCGGCCAGGTGCTCGAATTCGCGGACGCGGCCTTGTTCGGCAACCGCCGGCGCACATGGGACATCACCTTGACGCCGATCTTCGACGATGGCGCCCGCGTCACCCGCATCATCGTGACGGCACGCGAAACGACTGAAAAGAAGCTGGCTGCCGATCTGGTGCGTGAGAATCGCGAACGCTATCGGCTCATCGCCGACAACGTCGCGGATCTCGTCGTGCGGCTCGACCGTGATCTTGCCTGTGGTTTCGTCTCACCGGCGAGCCGCCACCTGCTCGGGTGCGAGCCGGAGGAACTGATCGCGCTGCCTCTGGTCGAGCTCGTGCATTCCGGCGATCGCGGCGTATTCCAGCAGGACATGGCACGCCTGCTGACCGCCGGCGAGATTGACGAGTTTTGCTTTCGCGCCCGCCACGCCGATGGATCTTATATCTGGGTCGAGGCGACGGGCCGGAAGATGGCCGGCAGCACCAGCCTCATCCTGACGATCCGTGATGTCTCGCGGCGCAAACAGATCGAGGACGAACTCGCGGCGGCCAATTCTCAGCTCCGGACCCTTGCGACGCAGGACGGCCTCACGGGTCTTGCCAATCGGCGAAGCTTTGATGAGGTTTTCGATCGCGAATGGCACCGCGCCATGCGCGACAAGACGCCGCTCGGCCTGATCATGCTCGATGTCGACAAGTTCAAGGTTTTCAACGACGTCTATGGCCATCAGGCCGGCGACATGAGCCTGTGCGCGGTGGCGCGGGCGATCGAGGCCGGGCTGCTGCGTCCGGCCGATTTCGCGGCGCGCTACGGCGGCGAAGAATTCGTGATCGTGCTGCCGGGAACCGACGAAGCCGGCACGATCGAGGTGGCGGAGCGCATCAGGCATTCGGTCGAGGCCAAGAGACTGGAGCATCGCGGCAATGCCGGAGGCATTGTCACGATCAGCGCCGGGGTCTGGGCATCCAGCACGGCGCTGCCGGCCACTCCGCGCGACGCGTTGAAATCCGCCGACACGAATCTCTATTCCGCCAAGGCGGCGGGACGCAATCGCGTGGTTCACGCCGAAGTGCCGGTCGCGATGGCAGGGTAACGTTACGCACGGGGTTGAAGTCTGCCGGATAATGGCGAACGATCGACCTGACGATAGACGTCAGGGAGACGCCGAGCATGATCCGTGCGCTGTTGTGCGTCATCGCGTTGCTGACTTTCGCGCCGCTCGCTTCAGCGCAGGAAGCGCCATTTCCCGGCAAGGGTACGATTGAAATCACCGTGTTGTTTCCGGCCGGCTCCTCGGCCGACGTGACCGCGCGCCTGCTCGCCGATGGCATGGCGCGGCAGCTCGGCACCAACGTCATCGTGATCAACCGGCCCGGAGCGGGCGGCGCGATCGGCTATCGCTACGTCGCCGGGCAGAAGCCCGACGGCTATTCGCTGGTGTGGAATTCCAATTCGATCTCGACCACGCATTATTCCGGAATACTGCCGCTGACCTATGAGGCGTTCGACGCGGTCGCGCGCGTGCTGGTCGAATCGCCCGTGATCGCCGTGAAGGCGGATGCAAAATGGAAATCGCTGGGCGAGCTGATCGCCGACGCGCGAGCGACGCCGAAGACCCTCACGGTCGCGAACTCCGGCACCGGCAGCCACACGCATATCTCGGCGGTGGCGCTGTTCCGCGCCGCCGCCGCCGAGGTGATCGATATCCCGTTCGGCGCCGCGCAAGTGGTGCCGAGCCTGCTGGGTGGCCAGGTCGATGCCGCGGTGCAACTGCCGGCCGCGCTTGCCGGCAATGTGGCATCCGGACAATTGCGCCTGCTCGCGACGCTCACCGCGGCACGCGATCCGGCATTTGTCGAAGTGCCGACGGCACGCGAGCAGGGGATGGATGTTTCACTTGAAGCCTGGCGCGGCATCGCGGTGCCAAAGGGTACGCCCAAGCCTGTCATCGCGGCGCTGGAGGCGGCGGTCCGCAAGACCGTCGAGAGTCGCGAATTCGCCGAAGGATGCGCGCGCGTCGGCGCGCGTCCGGCGTTCATGGATGCGGAAGGATTCGGCAAGCTCATCGCCGCGGAAGATGCCGAGCTTGCGCGCCTGATGGACGTGATCGGCTTGAGGAAGCCGTGAGGGCGGCGCGGACCACGTGCCGAGTGGGCCGTTCTTGCTTGGCCGACCCGCAGGACGGCGACGGCCGGCGCTCTTTCCCTCTTCCCGCTAAGAGCGGGAGAGGGAAAGGAAGAAAGAGGCCGCCTTATGCCACCTTCACCTTCATATGCGGGAACATGGTGTGGAGCGCTTCCTCGTCCATGTCGGTCTTGAACTTGTGCTTGTCCTTTAGCGCGACTGCCTTGGCGGCCGCAGGACGCGCGCTGATCTCGTCGACGAGACGCTTGAGATTCGGGAATTTTTCCCAACCCTTTTCGCCGAGCACGTTTGGAATGAGCCGCGCCCAGCCCCAAACGTTCATGTCGACGATGGTGTAGGTGTCGCCGAGCACGTATTTATTCTTGGCCAGACGGGCGTCGAGAATGCCGAAATGGCGCTGCGCTTCGAAGGCGTAGCGGTTGATCGCATATTCGTTCTTCTCCGGCGCGTAGTTGCGAAAGTGCACCGACTGGCCTGAATACGGGCCAACGCCGGACGACACGAAGAACATCCACGACAGCAGTTCGCCGCGCGCCTTGTCGGTCTTGGCCGGAATGAACTTGCCGGTCTTCTCGCCGAGATAAAGCAGGATCGCGCTGGAATCGAACACGACCGCATCGCCATCAACGATCGCCGGAACCTTGGCGTTCGGGTTGATGGCGAGGAAATCCAACTTGTGCTGGTCGCCCTTGCGAGTATCGACGGCGATCGGTTCGTAGGGAAGTCCGGCTTCTTCGAGAAAGAGCGCGACCTTGGTCGGGTTCGGCGCGCCTGAGTAATAGAATTTCAGCATCGTTTGCCCTCGTTTTCTGTTCGCCATCAAATCAGCGCGACCGCAATGCCGCGGGGCTCGCATGGCGGCGCACCTTCCTGCAAAGCGCCCGCCTTGTCACCTCACGTTGCGGAGATTGCTGGCCTGCGGCCCGCGGGGGCTTGAAAACAAAAGGCCCCGCACGGGGTGGGCTCGCGCTATCGGTATATGAAATTCAAGGATCGTCCGCGCGCGCCGACAAGAATGCGCGGGTCGCGTCCCCGGCGCGCTTTGCGGCGGCCGCGAACGTCAGCCCGGCAAGCTCCCGGGTCGGCGCCTCGACCCCGATGCTCAAGCCTTTTGGCAGCGCATCGAGCATTGCGTTGAGCGCCAGCGTGCCTTCGCCCGGCAGCAGCCTGTTGCCGCGCGCCTCCGCCATCAGATCGGCCGACACCGTGGGGCGCCCGGCTGCCGCGTCACAAATCTGCACGTAGGCGACCAGGGCAGGATCGAGTGCAGCCAGCGCGGCCGGCGTTTCGCCGGCGCGATCCATATGCAGTGTATCGATGATGATGCCGGCATTCGCGGCGCCGGCGCGGCGTAACAAATCCCTTGCCTGATCAAGCCGGCTGATGACGCACCAGGATGTTGGCTCGATACAGGCTTTCAGACCGAGCTCGGCCGCAAGTCCCGCCACCGCGTTGAAGTTCGCCGCCATGCGGCCCGGTTCCGGATCGTTGCCGGCAACCAGCAGGTTCCCGCCCCCGAGCGCCGCACAAATCTCAAGCACGGGGCGGAGTGTTTCAGGTTGCGTCGCCGCCGATAGCCACAGCGACTCGATGTCGAACAACGCGACGCCGTTGTCGGACATCAGTTTGCGCAGATCGTTGAGGCCGTTCGCCCCGCCTTCGATCGGATGAACCGGATCGCCCGGTCGAGGTGCGATCAGCCGCAAGCCGACAGCGTCGAAGCCGCCGGCTGCCGCCGCCTCGACCATTTCGCGATGCGTCGCGCGAATGATCGTCAATGGACAAAGCGACAGCCGCGGCACGAAGCGCCGCCGTCTAGAACAACCCGACGATCTTCCCGTCCGCGCCGACATCGATCGAGTCGGCGGACGGCACCTTCGGCAGACCCGGCATGGTCATGATCTCACCGCAGATCGCCACGATGAACTCGGCGCCGGCCGAGAGCC
>JBBWZU010000838.1:0-2694 GCA_039649225.1 Hyphomicrobiales bacterium
CGGGAAGCCGCTCCAGATAATCCCGTGCGATCGCCTCGAACCCGCGCTCGTTCCATCGGTCGAACGCGGTCATGAGATGACGGGCGAAGCTGCCGATGATCGCGTCGGTGTCGATCATCTCGAAGCCTTCGCTCAACAGCGAAACGCCGGCAGCGGCCTCCACCTCTTCGACATGGGCCATATCGGCGGCGCGCAGGATGACGCCGAGCACCAGCCACGCAGGAACCTCGCTTTCGGCGCAATCTGTTGGCCAGCCGAGCCGCGCGCCGCCCAGCAGCCCGCCATCGAACAGAATCGCGTCGGGCCAGCCGAAACTGACTTCCCGCTCCGGCGGGCAATGGGCGGCAATCGCGTCTGCCACAGCGTTCATGCCGGCAAACAACGCCCGCCGCGCCGACACCAGCGGCTCGTCGGGTTCCAGAACCACGGCGAATTCGACCAGATCGTAGCGCCGCACCCAGACCAGCGTTCCCGCGCCGGCATCGGACGCGATCGCGCAGCCGTGAACGAACGCGTCGCCAAATTCACGCAACGGAACCAGGGTGTAGCCTGGAGGCAGATCGAGTGTCTGCTCCAGGTCCGCAAGACGCGACGGCATCGAAGAATTCATCCTTAGTTGCTTTGCAATCCGCCGGTGTATGCTATCCCGGTCAAGGTCATCAGGCGAGCGGGCCTTGACCTTGCAAATTTTCATCTTAGCAAGTACCGCGGAACCGTAGAACGGAGCAACCGTCCGTTCGGCGCGCCGCTTCAGGGTAATTCGCAATGAGTGCAACGTCCTCTCATCTCCTGATCTGCAGTTGCGAGAAGACCATGCCGCTCGACGCGGAGGCGATCGGTCGCGGCTGCGCGGCAAAGATCACGCAAGCGAACCAGCTCTGCGGCCTCGAGCTTGAGCGGTTCAAGCAAGCCCTTGCCGACGGCGCGCCCGTCACCGTCGCCTGCACCCAGGAAGCCCCGCTGTTCAAGGAAGTCGCGGAGAATTTCCCGCAAGCTCAGCTCACCTTTGTCAACATTCGCGAGACCGGCGGCTGGTCGAATGATGCGGCCGCGGCCGGCCCGAAAGCCGCGGCGTTGATTGCCGCGGCAGGCGAAGACATGCCGCCGATTTCGCTGGTGACGCTCGAAAGCAGCGGCGTCGCGCTTGTCTATGGCCGCGACGAGATCGCAATCGAGGCTGCACAGCGTCTTGCGGACCGTCTCGACATCACCGTGCTTCTCACAAAGCCCGGCGACGTGACGCCTCGCAGGACGAACGAGTTTCCGGTTCTCAAAGGCACGATCCGCAACGCCCGGGGACATCTCGGCCGGTTTGAGCTTGCGATCGACGACTACGCGCTGCCATTGCCCTCCTCACGTGCGAAGCTCGTGTTCGGGCCTTCGCGCGATGGCGCAATTTCGACCTGCGATCTGATCCTCGATCTCAGCGGCGGCGTTCCGATGTTCCCCGCGCACGAATTGCGCCCGGGATATCTGCGGGCCGATCCGCGCGACCGGGCCGCTGTCGAGCGCGCGATCGCGGATGCGGGCGGTCTGGTGGGCACGTTCGACAAGCCGCGCTTTATTCACTTTGAAGAGTCGCTCTGCGCCCATTCGCGCTCCGGCATCACCGGATGCACGCGCTGTCTCGATCAGTGTCCAACCGGTGCGATCACGCCGAACGGGAATTCGGTCGTCATCGACGCCAATGTATGCGCGGGCTGCGGCTCGTGCGCGTCGGTATGTCCGACGGGCGCGGCATCGTATTCGCTGCCGAGCGCGGACGCACTGATGCGGCGGTTGCGCACGCTATTGCAGACCTACCGCAAGGCTGGTGGCAGCGACGCCGTCGTGCTGTTTCACGACGGCGAGCACGGCGAGGAAATCATCGACGCTTTGGCGCGGTTCGGCGCCGGTTTGCCGGCGAACGTGCTTCCGCTGCGCGTCAACGAAGTGACGCAGCTCGGACCGGAGATCATCGCGGCAGTCTTTGCCTATGGCGGCAGCGGCGTCGCAATCGTGACGCGTGCCAGGCCCAGGCACGACATTTCAGGACTTCGCCAAGCGGTCGAGATGTCGGACAGCATTATTTCGGCGCTCGGCTTCGGCGCAGGCCTCGTGCGCATCATCGAGACCGACGATCCGGACCAGTTACGCGACATGCTCGGTGCAGCGCCTGTTGGCGTCGCGACGCAAAAGCCTGCCGGCTTTGTCCCGCGCGGTGCGAAGCGCAGCGTGCTTGAGACCACATTTCGCGAACTCCATCTCGCCGCGCCCGCGCCAGTTGATATCGTGCCGCTGGCGCCAGGCGCACCGTTCGGCGGCGTGAAACTCAACGTCGAGGGCTGCACGCTCTGCCATGCCTGTGTCACCGCCTGCCCAACGGGGGCGCTTTCAGACAATCCCGACCGCGCGATGCTGCGCTTTACCGAAAGCCTCTGCGTGCAGTGCGGGCTTTGCGAATCGACCTGCCCGGAGAAGGTCATCACGCTTGAGCCGCGCCTCGATTTCAAGGCATGGGACGCGCCGCTGCGCGTGCTGAAGGAAGAAGAGCCGTTCCATTGCATCGGCTGCGGCAAGCCATTCGGCACCAAGAGTTCGATCGACCGCGTGCTGGCAAAACTCGGCGAGAAGCACTGGATGTTCCAGGGCACGAATGCGAAGCGCCTCGATGTCATCAAGATGTGCGCGGACTGCCGTGTCGAAGCCGTGGTG
>JBBWZU010000847.1:0-17313 GCA_039649225.1 Hyphomicrobiales bacterium
CTCATCGCGCTTGGGCTCGCCAAATGCTCCTTGAGAACCGTGTCGGCGGCATCGACCTCGCGCAGCAGGACGTCGTAGCTCCAGAGGTCGGCGAGATGCTGCAGCACGCGCTTGGTATCCGCCTCGCCGAGCAGGTTTCCATTCACGACGGTGTGGCGCAGCAGCAGACGCCGGTCGCCGGCCAGATCGACATCGACCACCTCGATGTTCGGATCGATCCAGCCGATGTCGTGCTGGCGCGAGAGCTCGCTGCGGATGTCGCGATAGCCGCGCTCGTTGTGAATCGCCTCGACCTTGATGCCCGCGCGCACCGCAGGATCGTCGTGCAGATGAAACATGCGCATCTGCCGCATCAGCCGCGGGCTGAGGAACTGACTGATGAAGCTCTCGTCGCGATAATTGGCCCAGATGCCGCGCAGCACCGCCATGACATCCTTGGTCCCGGCGATGTCGGGGAACCATTCGCGGTCCTCGTCGTCCGGCGCGCTGACGATGCGCTCGATGTCCTGCATCATCGCAAAGCCGAGCGCGTAAGGGTTGAAGCCGGAAAACCGCGGATCGTCGTGGCCCGGCTGAAACACCACATTGGTGTGCGACTGCAGGAACTCGAAAAAGTGACCGTCGGAAATGCGGCCCTGCTCGTGCAGGCGCGTCATGATGCGATAATGCACATAGGTCGCCGTCCCCTCGTTCATGACCTTGGTCTGCCCTTGGGGATAAAAATATTGTGCGATGTGGCGCACGATCCGTATCAGCTCGCGCTGCCAGGGCAGCAGACGCGGCGCGGACTTTTCCAGGAAATACAGGATATTCTCCTGCGGCAATCCGAGCAGCGCGCGACGCCGCTCCAGGGTCAGCTCGGCGGCTGGCTTGCCCGGGCCGCTCGGCACCGTGCGCCACAGGTCATTGAAGATGCGTTCCTCGTGCAGGCGGCGCTCGCGCTCCCGCTTCTCGTCCTGGCGCAGATCGAGTTTCTTCTGGCTCGGGTAGCGATGGACGCCGTGCGACATCAGCGCGTGCGCGGCATCGAGCGTGCGGCCGACGGCGGCAAGGCCGTGGCGCTCCTCGCACTGCGCGACGTAGCCCTTGGCGAAGTTGAGATAGTCGAGAATCCCGTCGGCGTCGGTCCACGCCTTGAACAGGTAGTTGTTCTTGAAGAAGTGATTATGGCCGAACGCCGCGTGAGCGATGACGAGCGTCTGCATCGTCGCGGTGTTTTCCTCCATCAAATAGGAAATGCACGGCGAGGAGTTGATCACGATCTCATAGGCGAGCCCCTTCAGGCCCTTGCGATAGAATGCCTCGTGATGTGCGAAATGCTTGCCGAAGGACCAATGCTTGTAGAACAGCGGCATTCCGATCGAGGAGTAGGCATCGAGCATCTGCTCGGCGGTGATGACCTCGATCTGGTTCGGATAGACGTCGAGGCCGAGCTCGCCGAGCGCGATCTCCTCGCAGGCGTCGTGCACCCGTTGGAGGAGCGAGAAATCCCAGTCGGCGCCCTGGTACAGCAGCCCGCTCGATGCCGTCATGGCGTAGCACGCTCCTTTGCGTCGCGGCGCTGGAAGAGCTCGTGGAACACCGGGAAGATCTCGCCGCGGTTGCTGACCTTGCGCATCGAGAGAGCCGCTCCGCCCTGGCGCAGGCGCTGGTAGAGCGTCCACAATGGCGAGTCCGGCATGGTGTCGGACCCGCTCGATTCGCCGACTTCCAGATAGGCGAAATAGCGGGTAACCGGCAGGATCGCGTCGGCGAGCAGCCGTCCGGTGACATCTCCGTCCGAATAGGAGTTGTCGCCGTCGGATGCCTGCGCCGCGTAGATGTTCCAATCCGCCGGCCGATAACGCGCCCGCACGATCTGGTGCATCGCTTCAAGCGCGCTGGAAACCATCGTGCCTCCCGAGGCGGGGCTGCGGAAGAAGGTTTCCTCGTCCACCTCTTCGGCCCGGTCGGTGTGCCGGATGAAGACGATTTCGACATAGCGATAGCGCCGCGTGAGAAACACGTAGAGGAGCATGTAGAAGCGCTTCGCCAGATCCTTCATGTGCTCCGACATCGAGCCCGATACGTCCATCAGGCAGAACATCACCGCCTGGGCAATCGGCTTCGGCTCGCTCTCGAAGCGCCGATAGCGGATGTCGATCGGATCGATGTAGGGAATGCGCCGCATCCGGCCCTTGAGGGCTTCGACCTCCGCCTCGAGGGCGACGCGCCGCTCGTCATCGCAATCGGCAAGCTCCGCCTCGAGTTGCTCGATCGTCTCTGGCCGCGGCCGGCGCAGCGCCACGCGCCGCGCGATCGCCCGGCGCATCGTGCGGCCGATCGCGATGTTCGCGGGCGAGCCGGAGACGGCGTAACCCGCCCGGCGAACGCCCTCGTACTCGACTTCCGCGAGTTTGCGCTTGGCAAGGTCCGGCAGCTCGAGATCATCGAGAAAGAGGTCGAGAAACTCCTCGCGGGTCAGGACGAAGCGAAACGCGTCCTCGCTGTCGCCCTCGCCGGCCTGACGCGGCTTGCCGCCGCCGCCTTCCTCCGGCCGCGGCAGGATATCGCCCTCGACGAACTTCTTGTTGCCCGGCAGGACGAGGTCGCGGATGCCGCCGCCCGCCCGCTGGAACCGCGGCTCGTCCAGCCCGTCGAGCGAAATGCTCACCTCTCCGCCTTGCAGGACGTCGCGGATTTCGCGTCCTTCGGAGGTCTGCCTGACGGCGCGCTGGATCAGCGCCTTGGCGCGGCGCAGGAAACGTTGGCGGTTCTCGAGACTCTTGCTGCCTGGGTTCAAACGCCGATCGACGATATGCATGGTCCCTTTCGCATCCGGCTAGAGCACGTTCCGCTCATTCCCGCGCAAGCGGGAATCCAGTTCTTTGCTTTTCGCCCCCGGGTCCCCGCTTTCCGCCTTCGCTCTTCGAGCTTCGGCGGACTGGGCAGCTAACCCGCCGAAGCCTTGTGCGTAGGCGGGTGCAGGGACGAGCGGAATTGATCACAGTTCAATTCCACAGGATCATGCGCTACCCAGCCTGCTTCACCCGCATGTACCATTCGACCAGACGGCGCACCTGCCGCTCGGTATAGCCGCGGGCCACCATCCGCTGCAGGAACTCTCCATGCTTCTTCTCGGTCTCGCCGTCCTTCTTGGAGCCGAAGGAAATGACCGGCAGCAGATCCTCGAGCTGGGAGAACATCCGCTTCTCGATCACCTCGCGGATCTTCTCGTAGCTGCTCCAGGCCGGGTTCTTGCCGCCATTATGCGCCCGCGAACGCAGCGAGAATTTGACCACCTCGTTGCGGAAATCCTTCGGGTTGGCGATGCCGGCCGGCTTTTCGATCTTGGTCAGCTCCTGGTTGAGCAGCTCGCGATTGAGGATCTGACCCGTGTCCGGATCCTTGAAGTCCTGATCCTCGATCCAGGCATCCGCATAGTCGACATAGCGGTCGAACAAATTCTGCCCATAACCTGCATAAGATTCCAGATACGCCTTCTGGATCTCGTGCCCGATGAACTCCGCATAGCGTTGCGCGAGCTCGGCCTTGATGAACTCGAGGTAACGCTTCTCGGTCTCGTCGGGGAGTTGCTCGCGGCGGATCGCCTGTTCCAGCGCGTACATCAGATGGACCGGATCGGCCGCGATCTCGGTCGTGTCGTGGTTGAAGGTCGCCGCCAGGACCTTGAAGGCAAAGCGTGTCGAGACGCCGTCCATGCCTTCGTCGACGCCGGCCGTGTCGCGGTATTCCTGGGCGCTACGCGCCTTCGGATCGGATTCCTTCAGGCTCTCGCCGTCATAGATCCGCAGCTTGGCGTACAGCGTCGAGTTCTCGTGCTGGCGCAGGCGCGAGAGCACCGTGAAGCGCGCCAGCGTCTCCAGCGTCGCCGGGGCGCAGGGCGCTTCGGCGAGCTGAGAGCCCTCGATCAGCTTTTCGTAGATCTTCTGCTCCTCGGTCACCCGCAGGCAGTAAGGCACCTTGATCACGCAGATCCGGTCGATGAAGGCTTCGTTGTTCTTGTTGCTCTTGAAGCTCTGCCACTCGGCCTCGTTGGAGTGCGCGAGCACGACGCCGGAGAACGGTATCGCGCCGATGTTCTCGGTGCCGATGTAGTTGCCCTCCTGGGTCGCCGTCAGCAGCGGATGCAGCATCTTGATCGGCGCCTTGAACATCTCGACGAATTCGAGAATGCCCTGGTTGGCCCGGTTCAGGCCGCCCGAATAGCTGTAGGCGTCGGGATCGTTCTGGGCAAAAACCTCGAGCTTGCGGATATCGACCTTGCCGACCAGCGAGGAGATGTCCTGATTGTTCTCGTCGCCCGGCTCGGTCTTTGAGATCGCGATCTGGCGCAGGCGCGAGGGTTGCATTTTCGCGACCCGGAAGCGCGAGATGTCGCCGCCGAACGCCTCGAGCCGCTTGAGGCACCAAGGGCTCATCAGCCCGGTCAGGCGCCGCCGCGGGACGCCGTACCGTTCCTCGATCATCGGCCCCATGGTGTCCGGATCGAACAGGCTCAACGGGCTTTCGAACACCGGGCTGATCTCGTCGCCGGCCTTCAACACGTAGATCGGATGGACTTCCATCAGCGATTTCAGCCGCTCGGCGAGCGACGACTTGCCGCCGCCGACGGGCCCGAGCAGATAAAGAATCTGCTTGCGTTCCTCGAGCCCCTGCGCGGCATGACGGAAGAACGAGACGATCCGCTCGATCGTCTCCTCCATGCCGAAGAATCCGGAGAACGCCGGGTAGGCGCGGATCGTCCGGTTCAAAAAAATACGGCCAAGGCGTGGGTCCTTGGCCGTGTCGATGATCTGGGGCTCGCCGATGGCGGCCAATATGCGCTCCGCGGCGTTCGCGTATCGCATCGGATCGCCGCGGCAGGATTCCAAATATTCGGCGATCGGCATGTCGGTCTGGCGTCTCGTCTCGAACGAGCGCGCAAACGCGTTGAACAGTGAATCGTTGTACATGGCCCTCTCGTTACGCTATTGGCCCGAGAGCAAGACTCAGCATTCGCCGTCGGAGCAAAGGCGCTTCTGATTACGAATCGGTGTCAGTCTTGTCTCCATTGGACACTCACTCGGATCGCTCCGGCAATACGCGAAACTATGCATCCACCGACTAGAACGGTATTTGGTTAGCACCCTGTCACTCCGCTACCACATCACGGCGAGTTCCATTCCCGTCCTCGATCACGATTCGCAAACCGCCCGATAGGCAAGATAGTTCCGTGGCGACTGTTGGGTTAAGGCCATCCGCGCAGCAAAGTTCCCGATTTCGGCATCGAGGAACTCACACGAGACGGCGATGGGCCAAAACGCTTCGTTTACTCAGGTTGCGAGCGCGTACCTCTCGATGGCCGCTGCAAATCCTTCGTCTTCATTGGACAGGCTGACGTGGCGCGCGGCGCGCTTGACCTCCGGCCGCGCGTTGCCCATGGCGACGGAGGGTCCATTGTGTCGAAACATCGGAATATCGTTCGCCATATCGCCGATCGTCATGATCGCCCCGGTATCAATTCCCGTGATCCGGGCCATCGCTTCGACAAAGGTCCCCTTGTCGACGCCCGGCGGGGTGATATCGAGATAGTAGTCCTGCGAGCGAACGGCGTTCGCGCTTTGCCCGAGGGCGGATTGCATTGCGGCTTCGCAGCGCGCGAGCTCTTCGAAATCGTCGCTGACGCCGACGACCTTGCCCAGTTGCGCCAGATACGGCGTAAAATCGGTCGTCAGGACCGGCTCAACCTGAATCGTTCTCTTCTCGAAAGCGACGCGCGCCGCGTCACGCGTGCGAATGACCCATTGCTCGGTGGTGAAGAGCCAGGGTTCGACCCCGTGGCGTTCGAGCACCGCGAGCGCGCGCACGGCGACGGGCGCGGAGAGAAACTGCCGCGACTCGACCCGCATGTCCGGGGCGACAATGGCGCCGCCATTGAAGGCGCCCATCGGCAACTTCAAGGCGAGCGGCTCGACGAACATGCGCAAGCCGTGTGGTGGCCTGCTGCTGGTGATTGTGAAGCCTATGCCCCGAGGTGCCAAGGCGGCCACCGCGGCCCGGCTCGCATCGGTCAGGCGTTTGTCACGGGTGACGAGCGTCCCGTCGACATCCGAAATGACGAGCTTGATCCCGGTCATGCGTTCCCCGCGGCTGCCCGGCGATGCACGGCGCCTGCCTTCAGGTTGGACACGATATCCTTTACGATCTCGCGTGGATGCGGCGCAATCGAGGTAACAATCGGCCGTTCATCCGCCCGCGGCTCCTCCAGCGCAGCGAACTGGCTATCGAGCAATTCGGGCGGCATGAAATGCTCATGTCGCGTCGCGACCCGGCGCGCGATCAGGTCGTGCGCGCCCTTGAGATATACGAGGCGGACGTCCGGCCGCGCGCCGACCAGGATATCGCGATAGGCGCGCTTGAGTGCCGAACATGCGATGACGGCATGCTCACCGTCTTTGCGCAGCGCGTCGATACGCCGCGCGATCGCCTCCAGCCAGGGTTTGCGGTCTTCATCCGTCAGCGGTTGACCCGCGTGCATCTTGTCGACATTGCTCTTCGGGTGGAACCAGTCGCCGTCCTCGTAGGCCCAGCCGAGTCTATGCGCGAGCATGGACGCAATCGTGCTCTTGCCCGATCCCGACACGCCCATCACGATTACGACCGACACGGTGTTCGCCAAGTCGCTTGCTAAGTCATTCGCCAGGTCAGGAGACATGACGCTGCTCCGGCGACGCCGCGCGCGTCAGCAACCAGACCAGATCGCCGGCCGCGCGCACACGCGCGGCCGGAAGGTCGGCGCCGTTCAGAACGCGCGTGAGCACATCCCGCTTGTCGCCATCCGTCACGAGGAACAGCATCTCCCGGGTCGATGCCAGCATCGGGATCGTCAGCGTGACGCGCGGCACGAAAGGCGCGAGCTTTGCCTCCTCCACGCCGACGACCCAGCGCGCCGTCTCCTTCAGCGCGGCCTCGCCTGGAAACAACGAAGCCGTATGCCCATCGGGCCCAAGACCCATCAGCACAAGATCGAATGCTGGGCGCGCGGCGTCGAGCTGCGATGCGCCGTAGAATCTCTCCAACGCATCCTGGTAGCGTCGCGCGGCCGCGTCCGGAGTGCCCGCGCTGACGTCGATCGGGTGAATGTTCTCGCGCGGCGCCGACGCGTCGAGAAATGCCCGCATCGCGATGCCCATATTGCTGCGGTCATCATCGAGCGGCACGAAACGATCGTCGCCCATGAACCAATGAATGCGCTCCCACGGCAGCCTGTTTCGATAAGGAGCAGTGCCAAGCAATTGATAAAGTCGTCGTGGGCTCGATCCTCCGGTCAGGCAAATGCCGATCCGGTCCGGTGCGCGGGTCACGCAGGCAATAAGGTGCTCCGCAGCCGCGCGCGCAAGGGCCTCGGCGTCTTCGACGACTTCGATGCTGCGCCTCTGCATGGTCAGCAATCTTCCGTCGCGATCGGACGCCAGGCGCGGCCGGTGGTCTGAATAAGGTCATCGGCCTCCGCCGGCCCGGACGAACCGGCCCGATAGGTGGCAAGTCCGTCGCCTCGGGCGCTTTGCCATGCGTCGAGGAACGGCTGCACGATCCGCCACCCCGCCTCGACGGCGTCGGCGCGCTGAAACAAGATCGCATCGCCGATCATGCAGTCGTAGATCAGGGTTTCGTAACCATTGCTCGGCGCTGCGTCGAAGTAGTCCTTGTAGCGGAAGGTCATCCCAACTCCGTCGATGTCGATCGCAGGACCCGGAACCTTCGCGTTGAACTGCAGCGTGATGCACTCGTCCGGCTGGATGCGCAGCACGAGGAAATTCTGCGCCAGCCGGTCAATCGGCGTGTCGCGAAACATGGCGAACGGCGCCTGCTTGAATTTGATGGCAACCTCGGTGAGACGGTTTTCCAGGGCCTTTCCGGTTCGCAGGAAGAATGGAACGCCGGCCCAGCGCCAGTTGTCGATCTGCAGCCGGAGGGCCGCATAGGTTTCGGTGATGCTGTCCGGGCTCACATTCCCGGTTGCCCGATAGTCCCCGAGCTGCGTATTGCCGGCGGTGCCGCGCGTGTACTGGGCCCTGACCGAATTGCGCAGCGCGTCCGCCTCGCCGGGGATCTGGACGGCATCGAGCACGTCGGCCTTTTCCGAGCGAACCGCACCGGCTTCGAAACGCGACGGCGGCTCCATCGCGACAAGCGACAGGAGCTGGAACAGATGGTTCGGCACCATGTCGCGCAGTGCGCCGGTCGCGTCGTAAAAACGCCCACGGCGCCCGACACCGAGCGTCTCTGCGACGGTGATCTGCACATGATCGATGTGATCGCGATTCCAGATCGGTTCGAACAATCCGTTGGCAAAACGCAGCACCAGAATGTTCTGCACGGTCTCCTTGCCGAGATAGTGGTCGATGCGGAAGATCTGGCTCTCGTCGAAGACGCCACCCAGGTCGTGGTTGAGCCGTTGTGCGGACTTCAGATCGGTCCCGAACGGCTTCTCGATGATGATGCGCCGCCATCCGCCGCTATCGGCACGCGCGAGGCCCGATTGCCCGAGCTGACAGGCGATTGGCCGGAATGCCGATGGCGGCGTCGCCAGATAATAGAGACGATTGCCCAGGGTTCCACGTGTCGCATCGATATGGTCCAGAGCTTTTCCCAGGCGTTTGAAGCTCTCCGGATCGTCGGGGTCGCCTTGAACGAAGGTTGCAGCCTCGATCAGCCGCCGGACGATCGTTTCATCGACGGAACGAATGCTGAATTCACGCAATGACTTGCGCAACTCGCCGCGAAACGCATCGGCCGTCATCTCCGAACGCGCGACGCCGATCAGCGCGAAGTGATCCGGCAATAGTCCCGAGGCCGCAAGGTTATAAAGCGCCGGAACCAGCAGCCGGTGCGTGAGGTCGCCGGACGCGCCGAACACGACGAGACTGCAGGGATCCGCCGGCTTGACCGGCCGTCGCGTTCCGTTGCCCGTCATGCTTGCATCGATCCCTCTCAGGCGAGAACACGCCGGAACGCCTGCTCGAGCTCCGACAACCCGGTCTCGACGTCACCGAGGTGCACGCGAAGAACGCGCCGCTTGCGTTCAACCAGCACATCGAAATCGCCGCGCGCCTGGGCCGCCTCGATGACGCCGAAGCTGGCCTTCTGATCCGGGATCTTCAAGTCCGGATCGCTGCCGGCGGTGATTTGCAGGAATACGCCGCTGTTCGGGCCACCCTTGTAGGCTTGGCCGGTCGAATGCAGGAAACGCGGGCCGAAACCAACACAGGTCGCAACCCGGCGCTGGTCGCGCACGATCATGCGCAGCGCCTGCAATCGCTCGACATGCGCCTCCTCGCGCGCAACATAGGCCAAAAGCGCCGCATAATCGTTGTTCGTCAGGCGCGAGAAGTGCGCACCGATCCAGCTCTCGAGCGTTCCGTCAGCGCCGCGCTTGCGCAGCGATGCGGCATTCGTCGCGTCGGTGTAGACCGCGATGCCGCCGAGGGTAGCGACCGGCGTCTCGGCGGGCAGCGCGCCCGACTTTTCGAACGCTTCCGTCAGCGCGCGCGTCTTGATCTTGCTCGCCTCGACGTCGGGCTGATCGAAAGGATTGATGCCGATGATCGCGCCCGCCACGGCGGTGGCAATCTCGAAGCGGAAGAACTCCTGCCCGATGTGTTCTGCTGACGGCAGCGTGATACGCGCGACCGGATGACCGGCCGCCGAGAGCGCGTCAAGCGCCGCGGTGTCGGCCGGGTCGTCCTTCGTGCGCAGTGCGATGAAGAAGCGGTCATTGCCGTACACGTTCGCCGTCCCGAGCGCTTCGCCCGCAACCGGGATCAGCCCCTTGCCGTCCTTGCCGGTCGATTCCGCGATGAGTTGTTCGGCCCAGGCGCCGAAATCAGCGATCGCCGGCGAAGCCAATAGCGTGACCTTGTCGCGGCCTGCCTTGCCGGCAACGCCCATCGCGATCCCGAGCGCAACGCCCGGATTGGCATCGGGCGGCACATCCGGCCCGCATGAGCGGACCATTGCCTGCGCCTTGGTCAGGAACGCCTTGATATCAACGCCGGCCACCGCGGCCGGCACGAGACCGAACGGCGACAGCACGGAGTAACGTCCGCCAATGGTTGGGTCACCGAAGAACGTTTTTCGAAAACCAAGCTGCCGCGCCGTCTGCTCCAGCGACGAGCCCGGATCGGTGACCGCGACGAAGTGTCGGCCGGCGTTCGCTTTGCCCACGCGTTCGGACAGCACCTGGTGGAAATAGGCCATCAGCACGTTCGGTTCGGTCGTGCTTCCGGATTTGCTCGAAACGATGAACAGTGATTTTTCCAGATCGATCGCCGCTTCCATGGCGCGAACCTGCGCCGGGTCGGTCGAGTCGAGGATGCGCAATTGTGGAAAGCCCGGCGTTTTGCCGAACGTCAGGCCGAGAACTTCCGGTCCGAGGCTTGAGCCACCCATGCCGAGCAGCACCGCGTCAGCAAAGCCCTCCTGCTTCACCTCTTGCGCAAAGGCCGCGTACGCATCGTTGTGCGAGAGGCCCGCATCCACACTGTCGAGCCAGCCGAGCCACTTGTCTTCATCGCGGCCGGTCCAGACCCTCTTGTCGCGCTGCCACAGGCGGCGAACAAGTCCGCCTTCGCGCCACGCGGCGGTCGCTTCGCTCGCGGGCCTCTCGAGCGCCGCGCCGACCGATATCGTCTGGGCGCCAATCGCCGGGCCGAGCATGTGCTCACGCTTGCGCGCGACAGCGCCAAGCAGCTTGTCGGCCGCATCCGCAAACAGCGCAACGCCCTGCTCCACCAGGCTTCGGGTGATCTCGTCCAGCGAGATGCCGGCGCGCGCAAGATTGTCGAGCACGCGCTGCGCCTCATCGACGTTCTGCTCCAGCGTGTCCGCAACTTTGCCATGATCGCGGAACGCCTCGAGCGTCGCCGGCGGCATGGTGTTGACCGTGTCGCGGCCGATCAGCTCGTCGACATAGAGAACGTCGCTATAGGCTTTGTTCTTCGTTCCGGTGCTGGCCCAGAGCAGCCGCTGCGGCCTGGCGCCCTTCGCCTCGAGATTTTCCCAGCGCGCTCCGGAAAACAGTGCCTTGTAGCTGCGGTAAGCAAGCTTCGCATTTGCGATTGCAACCTTGCCCTGGAGCATTTTGAGCCGTGCCTTTTCGTCGGGGTCGTTCGCCGCCGCGATCTTGGCATCCAGTTGTCTGTCAACCTCGGTATCGATCCGGCTGACGAAGAAGCTTGCAACGCTCGCGATCTTCAGGTCGCCGCCTTTCGCCGCCAACGTTTCAAGCCCGGAAAGGTAGGATTCGGCGACCTGCCGGTAGACATCCTGCGAAAACAGCAGCGTGATATTGACGTTGATGCCCTCCCCGATCAGCGCCCGGATCGCCGGAAGACCGGCCTGCGTCGCCGGAACCTTGACCATCAGGTTCTCGCGCCCGACCGCCTTCCAGAGTCTCCTGGCTTCGGCGCATGTCGCCTCGGTGTCGTTGGCAAGATAAGGCGACACTTCGAGGCTCACGAATCCATCGGCGCCCTTAGTGCGCTGATAAACCGGGTGCAGCACATCGGCGGCATGCCGGATATCCTCGATCGCGACGCTTTCGTAGAGGTCACCGACCGACATATCGCGCGTCTCGAGCAGCGTGCCGATCGGCGCGTCGTATTCGGCGCTATCGCCGATCGCCTTCTCGAAAATCGAGGGATTCGAGGTGACGCCGCGAACGCCGTCGTTCTCCATCAGCCGTTTCAAATCGCCTTTGGCGACAAATCCGCGCGCCAAAAAATCCAGCCACACGGCCTGGCCGTGCTCGGCAAGTTCGTTCAATGCGCTCATGATATTCTCTTTCGCGCGATTTGCGCCTTCGCGGCCTCGACGACCTTCTCAGCGGTGAAGCCGAACTTCTTGATCAGGTCCTTGATCGCAGCCGATGCGCCGAACGTGTGCATGCCGATGATGGCGCCCGAAGGACCGGCATAACGGTCCCACCCGATAACCGCCCCTTGTTCGACCGTGACGCGCGCCGTGATGCCCGGTGGCAGGACACTATCGCGATAGGCGCGATCCTGCATCTCGAACAGCTCCCATGACGGCATGCTGACGACACGCGCGCCGATGCCCTCGGCCCGAAGAATCTCGTGGGCCGCGACGCAGGCCTGCACCTCACTTCCGGTTCCGATCAAGATCACTTGCGGCGGATCCTTTTGCGGCTCGGCCATCACATAGGCACCGCGCGCAAGGCCCTCGGCCGGTGCGAATTGGCTGCGGTCGAACACCGGCAACGGCTGGCGGCTGAGAACCAGGCACAGCGGGCGGTCCTGCACGCCCATGATCACGCGATACGCCTCGCGCACCTCGTTGGCATCGGCGGGACGCAGGACGATCATATCCGGAATGGCGCGCAGCGCGGCGAGTTGTTCGACGGGCTGATGCGTCGGACCGTCCTCACCAACCCCGATGGAATCATGAGTGAACACATGGAAAATCGGCAGCCGCATCAGCGCCGCCAGACGGGTCGGCGGGCGCATGTAGTCGCTGAAGATCAGAAACGTCGAACCAAATGCCCGCAGGTGGCAAAGTCCCATGCCGTTGACGATCGCGCCCATCGCGTGCTCGCGCACACCGAAATGCATGGTTCGTCCGCCCGGCTGGCTCGGGCTCAATGTCCCGGCGCCGTCGAATGTCAGCTTCGTCTTGGTCGAGGGCGCCAGATCGGCGGCTCCGCCGATGATCCATGGCACGCGTTCGGCGATGGCATTGAGAACCTTGCCGGACGCCTCCCGTGTCGCCATTCCTTTTCCATCGGGCGCGAAGACCGGAAGATCCGCCGCCCAGTCGGCGGGGAGTTCATGCGCCAGAATTTGCCTGATCTCGCGCGCCGCATCCGGATGCGCCGCCGCATAGACCGAGAACTGCGCCTCCCAGGCATCGCGCAGGCGCCGACCGCGGGTGCCGATACCGTTGCGAAACGCATCGTAGACTTCATCCGGCACGCGAAATTGTGCATCCTCGGGCCAGCCATATGATTTCTTCGCGAGGCGAACCTCATCCTCGCCAAGCGCATCGCTATGCGCCGCCGCGGTATTCTGCTTGTGCGGCGCGCCATAGCCGATAATGCTGTCGACGATGATCAGAGTTGGCCGATCGCCGGTGTTGCGAAAGGCCGCGAGCGCCGTCTCGATCGCACCGGTGTCGTTGGCGTCCGCAACATGCAGGACGTTCCAATTGTAGCCCTTGAAGCGGGTTTCGACGTTCTCGTTGAACGCGATCTTGGTATGTCCCTCGATCGTCACCGTGTTGTTGTCGTAGATCCAGCACAGGTTGGAGAGACCGAGGTATCCGGCGAGCGAGGCTGCTTCGCCAGAGATGCCCTCCATCATGTCGCCATCGCTGCAGATCACATAGACGTCGTAGTCGAACACCGCAAAGCCGGGCCGATTGTAGCGTGAGGCGAGCCAACGCGATGCGATCGCCATGCCGACGCTGTTGCCGCATCCTTGGCCGAGCGGCCCCGTCGTCGTCTCGACGCCGGTCGTGTGTCCGTATTCCGGATGGCCCGGCGTCACGCTGTCGATTTGGCGGAATTGTCTGATGTCGTCGAGACTGACGGCGGCGACGCCGCTGATCTTGCCATCCGCTACCCGCCGCACGCCGGCGAGATGCAGCGTGGCGTAGAGCAGCATCGACGCATGCCCAGCCGACAAGACAAATCGATCGCGGTTGGGCCAGTGCGGATCGGAAGGATCGTAGCGGAGAACGTTTTGCCACAGCGTGTAGGCGACGGGGGCGAGCCCCATCGGAGCCCCCGCGTGACCGGAGTTTGCCTTCTGCACGGCATCGATTGCGAGCGTGCGGATCGTGTTGATCCCCAGCGTCGCGATATCTGATTGATTTGACGTCGAAAACGCAGGCCGCAACTGTGCCGCGCCGCCTTTCGAAGGGGTCATTCGGCCGATCCTGAAGCGTCGCCCCTTCAAGCAATGTCAGCACGCAAACGTCGTCGACCGTCCAGAGGTTCCACCCCTACAGACGGATACGGCAGCGGTCGTCACGATGACGCTCGCTTCGAAAGTGCCGCAGCAAATGAATAGGAATTAAAAGCTTTTACGAGAAATATATATAAATAACAATTACAGGTTCGGTTTGGCGAAACAAAGCCAACCCGTTTTCAGGCATGTCTCGCGCCACCGAGCGACCTCTACGAGCACGTCAAGCGATTTTGCCCCGGACACAGCTTGATGGCGTCGGTCAGGGAAAAGAGAACGCGCAAGCCGCGATTGGGATTGTCGGGTGCCGCATAGGTCAGCGGCTTGGCGACCGCCAGCCCGAGCTGAAGCTGATCGTGCAGCGTCAGCCTGACCCCGACCCCCACCGAGGCGAGCGACGCGCCGTCCAGCCATCCATCGCCGTGGCTCCAGACCGCCCCGGTGTCGAAGAAGCCGTAGAGCTGATAGCGGTTCAGATAGGCGAAGTTCACGGGCTGGTCGAAACGGATTTCCAGCGAGCCCGCGACGCCGTTGTCGCCGCTGACCTCGGCGCCGCCATAGCCGCGGCCGAACGCCGCGCCGCCGAGATAGAATTGTTGCGACAGCAGCATCGGCGCCGATGCGAACTGTCCGGCGCCGGAAAGCTTGACCGACCACGCGTCGTCGAGTGTCTGCAGGCGCGTGTACCAGGCATTGAGCACCGAGAACTGTCCGGACGCACCGTCGCGCGAGAGGAAGTCATCACCCTCCTGCGAGGCGCCGAGCACATTGAGTCCCTGACGAAACCCGACCGTCAGATAATTCATTCCCTTGAAACTGTCCTGCAGCCGGTAGTCGGCCGACAGGCCGAGCGTGCGCACGCGATCATGATAGATCGTGCCGAGCACATCATCCGAAGAAGCTTCGGTGATCGCGGCCGCGAGCGTGAATGCCAGCGACGATGTCTGCGATTTCAGCGGAACGAAGCTGGCGCGCAGCTCGGCATTGTCGGTGCGCGTGCGGGTGTCGAATTGGCGGCGCTCGTCGCCGGGATGGACATCGCTGTGGAACGCCGAACCGCCGATGCGGATGCCATCAATCCCGATCGGCGCCTCATAGGCGATGCGGCCGAACTTGAGTTCGCTCGGATCGTTCGGGACAGTCGCGAGATTGATCGCCAGCGTGTCGCCCGCAACTCCGAGTGAATTGAACGCCGCCGTGGAATAAGCCTGCCACGGGCCGACCGAGGCGGAGCCGAGATTATCGAGTCCGGCCGACAGATAGACGCGCCAGGTCTGCACCTGAACAATTAGGCGAAAGCGGCCGGTCGCGGCCCCGATCTCCTCAAGCTGCGTATCGATGATGCGAATCCCGGGGCGGTCATTGAGAAGAAGCAATTGCCGCTGCAGCGTATCGAGGCGCGCAGGGCTCTCCGCCAAAACCGGCTGCAGTGCCGCGCGGATACCGAAGGTCTCCGCCCCCTCCCCTTTGATCACGAGCTCGGCGATGCTCCCTTCGATCACCCGCATGCGGATGTGGCCGGCGGCGACATCCTGCGGCGGCACGATGGCGCGGCTAAGATGAAAGCCCGCGGCGCGGTAGGCCTCGCTGATCGCGTCCGCCATCGCGGCAAGATCCGCCTGCGAGACTTTCTTGCCGAGATAAGCCTGATAGGCGCGCGCAAGCACGTCCGGCGCAATCGCGTTTGCGCCGTCGACCGAGACCTTGCGCAGCACCAGCAGCGGCGTCGGATCGGCTTGGGGCTTGGCAAAGCTTGGACGCGGCGCACGCGGCGGCGGGCCCGGCACACGCTGCTCCGATTGCGCATCGAACCTTTTCTCGGCCTGGCGCGGATCGAAGCGCGGCTGCGGCGCGCTCTGCGCATGCGCCGGCGCAACCGCAAAAGCGCCAAGCCCAACAAGGAGAGTGGTGATCAAGATACGGTACGCGGATATGCACGCGGCGTCACGCGCCTCCGCGCGGGCTGCCCCGCGGCGTAAGAGTTCCAATATCCGCGTGGGAGCGCCAGACAACATCATGTTTTTGATAGATTTTTATGGTCAACGAAACGTTAATCACCGGCCCGGTTACCGCAAGGTCCGCTAATATAGTTTTGTCAGTTTTCGCGTATGGCTTGTGATCGCGTGTCCGCAGGAGCTCGCCGATGTCCCTTGTCAAAGTCACTTCGCTCGCCTTCGCCGCCTGGATGGCCAGCGTCAGCGCATACGGTGCCGACGGCGAATGGACCGTGCGCAAGGCATCCGGCGAAGTCTGGGCCGGCGCGGCTGGTCTTCAACTGGTGTCGCTCGGCCAATCACAGGCCCAAGAAACCGTGCTTAAACCGGGCGATACCGTGACAACGGGGCGCAATGGCCGCGTTCTGCTGGTGCGCGGGCAAGAAACGATTCTGATCGCGCCGAATTCGGTTGTCGGCATTCCGGCGGAGAAGAAAGACAGCCTTGCGACCACGATCACCCAGCAGGCCGGCTCGATCCTGCTCGAGGTCGAGAAGCGCAACGTTCCCCACTTCGAAGTCGAGACGCCGTATCTGGCGGCCGTCGTGAAGGGTACGCAGTTTCGCGTATCGGTGACGGCGACCGGCACACGCGTTGATGTCCAGCGCGGCAAGGTCGAGGTCGTCGATTTCAAGACCGGTCAGATCGCGCAGGTTCTTCCCGGCCAGGCCGCGCAATCCTTCGCACGCAGCGCGCAGGGTCTCTCGCTCACCGGAGCGGGCACGTTCGAGCCGATTTTGCGTGGCGCGCCGCGCACGCCGACGCTTGAGCAGATCAAGGTGCCGAAGTCCGGCATCAGGACACCGCCGGCGCTGGAGCGCGGCGTACATCATCAAAACATGCGCAGCGCGCACGGCACGCACCAACAAGACGCGCGCAGCGCGCGCGGCGCACACCACGGCGCGGTTCGGATTTCCGCGCCGCTCGGCGAAGTGCGACTCAATGTCCACAAAGCCACCCACGGACTGGCGCGCAGCACGAACACCGCCGGCGACGCCGGACGACGCGCGAGCGGTCAAGCAACGACGATCTGGAACGCGGGGGACGGCCAGTCCGGCACGGCCACGACCGCGGGCAATGATTCAAATGCCAATGGCGCCAGTGGTGCCGGCGCAGCAAGTGCCGGCAGCGTGAGCGCCGGATCCGCCGCGACTGCGGCCGTTGCGGCCGTCGCAGCCGGCAGCAACAGTAACGGCAACGGCAACGGCAACGGCAACGGCAACGGAAATGGGAACGGAAACGGCAAAGGCAACAACGGCAACGGCAATGGCGGGGGCAACGGGAATGGAAACGGTAACGCGGGCAACGGGAACGGAAATGGCAACGGCCATGGCAAGGGCAAATCCTAGCGC
>JBBWZU010000487.1:0-9137 GCA_039649225.1 Hyphomicrobiales bacterium
GTGCCGTTTCCGGGACGCGTGACCGCCGACAGACTATTGTTCGAGGGACGCGACCTCTTGAGCCTGTCCGATCGCGAGCGGCGCGCGCTCACCGGCAAGGACGTCGCGATGATCTTCCAGGAACCGACGACCTCGCTCAACCCATCCTTCACGATCGGCTTCCAGCTCGCCGAAACGCTTCGCCTTCATGAGGGCATGAACGCCAAGGCGGCGCGCCGGCGCGTGATCGAACTTTTGGAGCAGGTCGGCATTCCGGCGCCCGAAAGCCGGCTGTCGGCCTATCCGCATCAGCTCTCGGGTGGCATGAACCAGCGCGTGATGATCGCGATGGCGATCGCGTGCAATCCCAAACTCCTGATCGCCGATGAACCGACGACCGCGCTCGATGTCACCATCCAGGCGCAGATCCTCGACCTGTTGCTGTCGCTGCAGCGCGACCGCGGCATGGCGCTCATCCTGATCACGCACAACATGGGCGTGGTGTCGGACACCACCGAACGCGTCGCCGTGATGTATGCGGGCCAGATCATGGAGGAGCGCGCGACCGAAAGCCTGTTCGCCTCGCCGCAGCATCCCTATACGGCGGCCCTGCTGGCGGCGCGCCCCGAGGCAAGCGACGGCGGGCGGCTTGCGACCATCCCGGGCGTGGTGCCGGGACAATACGACCGCCCGCCTGGATGCCTGTTCGGTCCGCGTTGCGCGTACGCCACGCCGCTCACCGATGAGGTCCGTCCGGATTTGCGGCCTTGGAAAGATGGCCTCATCCGCTGCCACTATCCGCTCGGCGACGCGACACGCGATGCGCGCATCGCCTCCGACAAGCGCAATGTCGCCAAAACGCGCGAGGCCGTGCCATGACGGCGCTGGTCATCGCGGGCGATCTCAAGCGCAGCTATGAGATCAAGCGGGGCTGGTTGCGCAAGCCGGCGCATCTGCAGGCGGTCGGCGGCATCTCGTTCGAACTGGACGAAGGCCGCACGCTCGCGGTGGTCGGCGAATCCGGTTGCGGCAAGTCGACGCTCGCGCGCCTGGTCACGCTGATCGAGGAACCCACCGCCGGCACGCTCACGCTCGACGGCATCGACGCGGTCCATCCGCCGGCAAGCGCCCGGCAGCAGTTGCGCCGCACCGTGCAGATCGTGTTCCAGAACCCTTACGGCTCGCTCAATCCGCGCAAGCGCGTCGGCGCCATTCTGGAAGAGCCGCTCCTTATCAACACCCAACTGCCGAAGGCGGAGCGGCGCGCCCAGGCGCTCGACATGATGGCCAAGGTCGGGTTGCGTCCGGAGCAATATGGCCGCTACCCGCACATGTTCTCAGGGGGACAGCGCCAGCGCATCGCGATCGCGCGCGCCTTGATGTTGCGGCCGAAGCTGCTGGTCGCGGACGAGCCGGTCTCGGCGCTCGACATGTCGGTGCAGGCGCAGGTGCTCAACCTGCTGGTCGACCTGCAGCGTGAGCTGGGCCTCGCCTATCTGTTCATCTCGCATGATCTCGGCGTGGTGCGTCACCTCGCCCACGACGTGATGATCATGTATCTCGGCATCGCGGTGGAGCACGGCCCGAAGGAGCGCATCTTCGCGCGGCCGCTGCACCCCTATACGCAGGCCTTGCTGGCCGCGACGCCCGGCATGGGGCGCGGCCGCAAGCGGATCGTCCCGAAAGGCGAACTGCCCTCGCCGCTCGATCCGCCGAAAGGCTGCGTGTTCTCGACCCGCTGCCCCTATGTAACGGACCGCTGCCGTACCGAGCGGCCGCCCTTGCGCCCGCTCGATGGGCGACTCGTCGCCTGCCACTACGCCGAACAGTTTTTGCAAACGCAGGCGGCGTGAGCATTCGCCGGATCGCGCGTTTGCATCAATAGCGGCGCTTACGCCGCCGCCATGTCGAGCGGCGGCTTGGCATCCGCCGGGATCGGCGACACGTAAGGCTGATCCTTCGTGCGGGCGGCAAGATCGGCCTTGGCGCGTTCGATCAGCGTCTGGTCCTCGATCGCCTGCACGGCCGTCGCGGCCATCACCTTGGCGACGTGCACCATGCCCTTCTTGGCGGCGGGCGTCTTGCCCTGCGCGGTCAGCTGCCAGGAATGCCCGGGCGTGCCGATGGCGTAGGTCGAGCAATGCGCCTGAACGGTCGGCACCACCCAGCTGACATCGCCGACATCGGTCGAGCCGACCATCGGGTTGCGCGGGGAGTCAAGCGGCACGACCTGATCGCACAACGCGGCATCGCTGCGCTTGGCGCCGACGCGGCGGAACGCCGTGCTGATGTCCTCGTCGGTCAGCGTCCCTTGGATCTTGCGCGCAAAGGCGCGATCCATGTCGTCGAACGGGACGGGGCCGAGACGTTCGAAGCACTCGTTCATTGCCTCCTCAAGCGGCGTATTGCCGAGCAGGTTGGCGACACCGCTGATGACCTTGGAGTCGACCGAAGTCTCCGTCATCAGCGCCGCGCCCTGCGCGACCTTCTTGACACGCGCGATCAGTTGGGTGAGCTGCGGCAGCTCGCGCGCGCGGATCAGATAACGCACCTTGGCGGTGGCCTGCACGACGTTCGGCGCAATGCCGCCGGCATCGAGCAGCGCATAATGGATGCGCGCGTCGCTCGGCATGTGCTCACGCATGTAGTTGACGCCGACATTCATCAATTCAACCGCGTCGAGCGCGCTGCGCCCGAGATGCGGCGCCGCGGCGGCGTGCGACGCGCGCCCCTTGAAGCTGAAATCGATGCGCGTATTGGCCAGCGACACCGGGTCGGCGACCTCGCAGAATGCCGCCGGGTGCCATGTGATGGCGATATCGACGTCATCGAAAGCACCCGAGCGCACCATGAAGGCCTTAGCGGCGCCGCCTTCCTCGGCGGGGCAGCCGTAGTAGCGCACGCGGCCGGCGATCTTGTTGCGGGCGAGCCAATCCTTCACGCCGCTTGCCGCCAGCAACGCGGCCGAGCCGAGCAGATTGTGGCCGCAACCATGGCCATGGCCATTCGGCTCGACCGGACGCGGCTCGGCGATGCCGGCCTCCTGGCTGAGGCCGGGCAGCGCGTCGTATTCGCCGAGGATCGCGATCACCGGGCCGCCCTCGCCGGCTTCGCCCATGACGGCGGTCGGGATACCGGCGAGATCCTTGGTGATGCGGAATCCCTCGCGCTCGAGCTCCTTGATGTGCTCGGCAACCGAGCGGTGCTCGAGATATTGCAGCTCCGGCATGCCCCAGATGCGATCGCTCAACGCCTCGAAAGCATCCTTCTTGTCGTCGACGATGCGCCAGATCTGCTCGCTATTGTCCATGATACCCTCGTATGTCGGCAAAATTGAAGGCGCGACAATGCCACGCATCGGCGCGGCTTTGCTACCGGTCCAACGCGTCCCCGCCCGTCGAATCCGCATGGCTGCGCCTGTGGGGCGAGTTTGGGTATTTAAGGAATATCAGACGGCTTGCGCGCGCGGGATGGCGAACTCAACGTCAAGCGACGTCAGCGGCGCCTTCGCAAATACGGCTTCCAGAGCCTGCCGTTCCACGGGCTTTTCCAGAACATGGATCGAATCGTAGCGCCGGTCGATGCTTTCGCGGCCGTATCCGGTGACGAAGACGAACGGAATGCTCAAGTCCATAAGCCGGTCGGCGACCGGATAGACCAGCTGCCCGCCGAGATTGACGTCGAGGATCGCAGCGTCGAGCGTATTCCGCTCGATCGCCTTCATGGCTTCCGCGACACTGGCGCAGGTTGCGACGGCCGAGAGGCCGATCTCCTGCAATTGATCTTCCAGGATCATCGCGACCAGCGCTTCATCCTCGACGATCATGATGCGCTGGCCGTATATGGCGCGCGGAGACGCGTCAGCGCCGTGATCCGCAACAGTGCTGCGACGCGGCCCGATGTTTTGGTTGCGCGGCACAACCAGCATGCAAGACAGCCCCTCGGGACGCCAGTCGAACGTCGCCTTGCCGCCGAGCTGACGCTCGACGCTGCTGGTGATGATGCGCGTGCCGAACCCCGTTTTGTCCGGGGCGTAGGTCGAGGGCCCGTCGCTCTCGCGCCAATTGACGAAGATCGCCTTGGGTTGGACCGCCCATTCCAGCTCAAGTCTTCCCGATGCTTGCGATAGCGCGCCGTATTTCGCCGCATTGGTGGCCAGCTCGTGCAACGCCAGCGCCAGCGTTTGCGCGGTGGTCGGATCGAGCAGGACATTCGGCCCGGTCACGCGGATTCTGTCGGCATGCTCGGACCGGTATGGCGCAAGCTCGTCGTCCACCAGCTTGGTCAGATCGGCTCCCTGCCAGCGCGAGTCCGACAGGATCGCGTGGGCGCGCGACAGCGCCTTGATGCGCCCCTCGATCACGGCCGCATAGTCCGCGATGCCATTGGCTTTGGTCAGCCTGACGATGGATTGCACGATCGCCATCGCGTTCTTGGCGCGATGATCGACCTCGCGCGCGAGCAGCGCCTGCCGTTCCTCGGCGTCCTTGCGCTCCGTGATGTCCATCGTGACGCCGCTGATGCGGACGACCTTGCCGGTGCCGTCGCGGGTCGCCGCGGCCGTGCTGACGCACCAGCGCACTTCACCATTGGGGCGCCGCACGCGGAATTCGGCCTGATGCGGCCGCCCGTGCTCCAGCATTGCGTTCATTCCGGTCTGAAGATGCTCCCAGTCATCGGGAAGCACGAGCACCTTCAGGTTCTCGGGCGTTACGGCGAATTGGCCCGGCGTCACACCATAGATGGCATGCTGCCCTTCATCCCACATGAACTTGCCGGCAATCAGGTCCCAATCCCATGAACCCATCTGGCCCGCCGCCAAAGCCAGGCTGCGCCGCTGCTCACTTTCGAGCAGCCGCGTCGTGGAGGCTTCGAGCTCGGCGGTGCGCTGCGCGACACGCTGCTCGAGCTCCACGTTGAGCCGCTCGAGCTGCCGGCTCTTGCGGTAAAGGTCGGTGAAGACGCGAACCTTGGCGCGCAGCACCTCCGGCACCACCGGAACCGGCACATAGTCCACCGCGCCCATTTCATAGCCGCGCAGATGGTCGATCTCGGCCAGATGGATCGCCGAAATGAAGATCATCGCGATCTTGCGGAAGCGCGGATGCTCGCGGATCATCGAGGCAAGCTCGAAACCGTCGAGCTCCGGCATGCACACGTCCATCAGGACGACGGCGATCTCATTCTTGAGCAGATGCTCGAGCGCCTCCTGCCCCGAGGAGGCCTTGATGAGATTGTCGCCGAGCTCGCGCAGGATCACCTCATAGGTCAGCAGCTTCGAGGGCTGATCATCGACCAGGAGGATGTTGACCTTGTCGTCCATCGTGGTGAATCCCGTCCGAAGCTAACGATGGAGCCACATGCGCAATGCGGACAGCAGTTGTTCGGTGTTGACTGGCTTTGCCAGATAGTCGGAGGCACCGGCCTCCAGACATTTTTCGCGATCGCCCTTCATCGCCTTGGCGGTCAGCGCGATGATCGGCAGGCGGCGATAGTCGGGGTTTTCCCGGATGACACCCATCGTCTGATAACCGTCCATTTCCGGCATCATGATGTCCATGAGGACGATCGCGAGTTCCGGCGTGTTCTCCACGATCTCGATCGCCTCCCGGCCCGTCGTCGCAGTCAGCACCCGCATGCCGCGCCGCTCAAGCACGCTGGAGAGCGCAAAGATATTGCGCGCGTCGTCGTCGACAAGCAACACAATGCGATCGATCAGGTCGTCGTCGGAACTGTTGAGCCGTTCGAGCATCTTCTGCTTTTCGGGCGGCAGATCCGTGATGACGCGGTGCAGGAACAATGCGGTCTCGTCGAGCAGCCGCTCCGGCGACTCGACGCCCTTGACCACAATGCTGCGCGCGATGGTGTGGAGCTGCGCGTCCTCCTCGGCCGAAAGTTCCCGTCCGGTAAAGACAACGACCGGAACCTCCGACAAGGCATCGTCGCGCCTGATCTCCTCCAGCACCTCGAAGCCCGTCATGTCCGGCAGCCGGAGATCCAGCACCACACAGTCATACTGCTGCTCGCGCAGGCTGGTCAGCGCGGCGCGTCCGGTTCCGGCGGTATCGATCTCGATATCGTCGTAGTTCAGCAGTTCCCGGATGCTCAACTGTTCCGCCGGATTATCCTCGACGACCAGCAGCCGCTTGCGGCGCGGCTTGGCGTATTCCTTGATCCGGTTGATCGCGGCGTCGACGCCTTCCGTTGTCGTCGGCTTGGTGACGAATGAGAATGCGCCGCGCGCCAGCGCATGCTGGCGGTCTTCGTCGAGCGTGATGATCTGCACCGGAATATGCCGGGTCAGCGGATTCTGCTTGAGCTGGCTCAAGACCGTCCAGCCCAGCATGTCGGGCAGGAACACGTCGAGGGACACGGCGCTCGGCTGGAACTGCTTGGCAAGATCGAGCGCATCCACGCCACGCATGGCGATCAGCACCTTGAAGCCGCGGCTGCGCGCCAGATCCATGATGACCCGCGCATAGTGCGGATCGTCCTCCACGATCAGCAGGATGCTGTCGCCTGGGGCAATTTCGAGCCGGTCGTCGGGGATCTGCTCGGCCGTGCGCTCGACTGGCACCTGGTAGTCGCTGCTCTTCTCGACCAGCGCCGGAGCATCCGGCGCGATCCGCGCGGCAATCGACGGGCCGACATATTTGAGCGGAACATAGAGCGTGAAGGTGCTGCCTTTGCCCGGCGTGCTGCGAAGCTGGATTTCGCCGCCCAGCAGATTGGCGAGCTCGCGGCTGATGGCGAGGCCAAGCCCGGTGCCGCCGTATTTGCGGCTGGTGCTGGCGTCGGCCTGCTGGAAGGCCTCGAAGATGATGCGCTGCTTTTCCAACGGAATGCCGATGCCGGAGTCGGCGACCTCGAACGCCACCACGGCGGACTGATTAAGCAGCGTGTGATCGGCCGACCAGCCGCCGACCGCCGCCGAGACCTTGAACTGAACGCTGCCCTCGGCGGTGAACTTGAAGGCGTTCGACAGCAGATTCTTCAACACCTGCTGCAACCGCTTCGTGTCCGTCGTGATCGTGCGGCCAAGATTGGGATCGATCTCGACATGGAAGGCGAGTTGGCGGTTGTCCGCCTCGTGGCGGAACGGACGCGCCGTCGCCTCGATCAGATTGCTCAGCAGCACTTCCTGCGCATCGACCGTCACGGTGCCGGACTCGATCTTGGACAGATCGAGGATGTCGCTGATCAGGTTCAAGAGGTCGGTGCCGGCGCCATGAATGGTGCGGGCGAACTCGACCTGCTTCGGCAGCAAGTTGCCGTCCGGATTTTCCGAAAGCTGCTGGCCGAGGATCAGGATACTGTTGAGCGGCGTGCGCAGCTCGTGCGACATGTTGGCGAGGAATTCGGACTTGTATTTCGAGGTCAGCGCAAGCTCGGTCGCCTTGTCCTCGAGCGCGCGGCGGGCCTGTTCGATTTCCTGATTCTTGCGTTCGACTTCGACGTTGCGCTCGGCGAGCTGCTGAGCCTTCTGCTCGAGTTGCTCGTTGGTCTGTTGCAACTCTTTCTGCTGCGTCTGCAGCTCCCCGGCGAGCTGTTGCGACTGCTTTAGGAAGCCCTCTGTCTGCATCGTCGCTTCGATCGAATTGAGCACGATGCCGATGCCGTCGGTCAATTGCTCCAGAAATGCCATCTGCAGTGCCGTAAAGGACGAGACCGACGCAAGCTCGATGACGGCCTTCACCTCGTTCTCGAACAGCACCGGCAGCACCACGATATTCTGCGGCACTACCTTGAACAAGGCCGACCCGATCGGCACCGCATGCGCCGGCATCGTGCTGATCAGCATGCGGCGCTTGTCGGCCGCGCATTGCCCGATCAGCCCTTCGCCGAACTTCATGCGCGGCAAATGACCGTACGCGCCGTCATCGGCGAATGCCGACAGCAGCGTGAGAAACGGCGGCTCGCCGGCCTCGACCTGGTAGATGACGCCGAGTTGCGCGCTGACCAGCGGTGTCAGCTCGGTCAGCAGCACGCGGCCGACGGTCTGCAGGTCGCGCTGCCCCTGCAACATGTTGGTAAAGCGCGCCAAGTTGGTCTTGAGCCAGTCCTGCTCGGTGTTGCGGTCGGTCGTGAGCCGCAGGTTGTCGATCATCGTATTGATATTGTCTTTGAGCTCGGCCACCTCGCCGCGCGCATCGACCTGAATCGACCGCGTCAGGTCGCCTTTGGTGACGGCGGTCGCGACCTCGGCGATCGCGCGAACCTGCGTCGTGAGGTTGGCGGCAAGCAGGTTGACGTTGCCGGTCAGATCCTTCCACGTGCCGGCCGCGCCCGGCACATTCGCCTGTCCGCCCAGGCGCCCCTCGACGCCGACCTCGCGCGCCACGGTGGTGACCTGATCGGCAAAGGTTTCCAGGGTGCCGGTCATGTTGTTGATGGTCTCGGCCAGCGCCGCGACCTCGCCCTTGGATTTCACCGTGAGGTTCTGCTTGAGATCGCCATTGGCGACCGCCGTCACCACCTTCACGATGCCGCGCACCTGTTCGGTGAGGTTCGCCGCCATGACGTTGACGGTGTCGGTCAAATCTTTCCACGTGCCGGCGACACCCGACACCTGCGCCTGACCACCGAACCGTCCTTCGGTGCCGACTTCGCGCGCGACACGCGTCACTTCGGATGCGAAGGCGTTGAGCTGGTCCACCATGGTGTTAATGGTGTTCTTCAGTTCGAGAATTTCGCCCTTCACGTCGACGGTGATCTTGCGCGACAGGTCGCCGCGCGCCACCGCGGTGGTCACCTCGGCGATGTTGCGCACCTGCGTGGTGAGGTTCGCGGCCAGAAGATTGACGTTGTCGTTCAGATCCTTCCAGGTTCCAGCAGCGCCCGGCACGACGGCCTGGCCGCCGAGCCGTCCGTCGGTTCCGACCTCGCGCGCGACGCGCGTCACTTCGGCCGCGAAGGAGCGGAGCTGCTCGGTCGTGGTATTCAGCGTTTCCTTCAGGAGGAGCAACTCGCCGCGCACGTCCACGGTGATCTTCTTCGACAGATCGCCGCTCGCGATCGCGGTCGCCACCTCGGCGATGTTGCGCACCTGCGCCGTAAGGTTCGACGCCATGAAGTTGAAGTTGTCGGTCAGGTCCTTCCACGTGCCGGCGACTTCCGGCACTTGCGCCTGACCGCCGAGCTTGCCTTCGGTGCCGACC
>JBBWZU010000064.1:0-6208 GCA_039649225.1 Hyphomicrobiales bacterium
TCAGGACGCGTCGATTGCCATGATGGAGAAATGGGGCGCGAAGAACGGGGTCAAGATCGTCAAGATCCCGAACTCGTATGGCGTCTACGTCGAGAAAATGACCGCGTCCCTGACGTCGAGTTCGGACCAGTACGACGTCATCTGGCACAATGACGACTGGGGCCAGCTCTGGGCGCATTTGCTCGAGCCGACCGACGATGTGGAAGGGCTGAAATACGCCGACAAGTGGGGAATGGACGGCATCATCTTCAACAATGCGGAAGGCAAGAACACGGTCGTGCCGATGGGCCACACTTTCGGGGTGTTCTACTATCGAACCGACCTCGTCAGCGAGAGCGAATTACCCAAGACGTGGGACGACCTGGTGAAGATCAGCAAGAAGCTGCAGGCCGAAGGCAAGGTGAAGTTCGGCTATGTCGGCGGCATGGCGATGAACCACACCTGGTTCACTTGGTTCTGGTCGATGTGGAGCAACAATTGCGACGTGTTGATGCCGACCTACGAGCGCGCCAATGCGAAGCTGGCTGCCAACAACTGGAAATCGGCGCTCGAGGAGCCGTGCATGCGCCAGTCGGCCGAGTTCTGGTGGGACGCCATCAACACCCACAAGATCAGCCCGCGCGGCATGCCGGCCTATGATCGCAACGAGGCCAACGCGGTCTTCACGGCCGGCGATGCCGCCTTCACGGTGGGCGATTCAGTCTATTGGGCAACCTTCAATGACCCGGCGAAGTCGAAGGTTGCCGGCAAGATCAACATCACGTTCTTTCCGCTCGGTCCCAACCGCAACGAACCCATGGCGTGGAACGACATCTGGGGATGGGCAATTCCAAAAACGGCTCCCGCCGGACGCAAGGCGCTCGCCAAGAAAATGCTCTCCGACATGATGCTCGATGAAGAAGGTCAGCGCGAGTTGTGGAAGCGGACCGGCGCTCCGCCGCCGAACAAGGAACTGTGGGACAAGATCGCCAAAGACGACCCCTTCATGCGGCAGTTGGCCAAGTTCAATCTCGGCGTCACCAACAAGGTGCGCGGCGCCTACTATTTCGAGAAATGGCCGGGCGTGCACAAGGCCTTCTCGGATGCGGTCATTAAAGCCGTGACAGGCAGCCGCGAGGATATTCCAAAGGCGCTCGCCGCCGGTGCCCCGTTGGTTTCGAACGCCGCGAAGTGATCGAGCTTGCTGCGGCTGACACAGGAACCTCATCCTGAGGAGGCGGCGAAGCCGCCGTCTCGAGGGATGGCCGCACACTCGAGTGCCCGCCCTCGTCCTTCGAGGCTCGCCCAAGCGGGCGAGCACCTCAGGATGAGGGCTCATAAAACCGTCGAGCGGGATTGTGCAAACGAACGGCCCAAAAATGTCTGAAGTCGTACTCAGCAAAATCAATAAATACTATGCGGAGACCTATCACGCCGTGAAGGACGTGGACCTCGCCATTGCGGACGAGGAGTTCGTCGCTTTGGTCGGGCCGTCCGGTTGCGGAAAATCGACCACGTTGCGGATGATCGCGGGGCTTGAGGACATCAGCACCGGCGAAATCCGCATCGGTGACCGGGTCGTGAACGCGCTGCCGCCGCGGGATCGCGACGTCGCCATGGTGTTCCAGAACTATGCGCTGTACCAGCACATGAGCGTCTACGATAATCTTGCCTTCGGGCTGCGCAACAAGAAGGTGCCCGAGGACAAGATCAGACAGGAAATCGACCGCGCGGTCGGCATCCTGGGTTTGAAAGAGCTGTTGCAGCGCAAGCCGCGCCAGCTTTCCGGAGGGCAGCAACAGCGCGTGGCCTTGGGCCGCTGCATCGTCCGAAATCCAAGAGTGTTTCTATTCGACGAACCGTTGTCCAATCTCGATGCGAAACTGCGCACCCAGATGCGCCTGGAGATCAAGCTGTTGCGCACTCGTGTGCCGACGACCTCGGTGTTCGTGACCCACGATCAAGTCGAGGCCATGACCTTGGGCGACCGGGTCGTGGTGATGATGGATGGACGCATTCAGCAGGCCGGGACCCCGCTGGAAGTCTATGGCAACCCGGCGAATAAATTCGTCGCAGGATTCATCGGCGCGCCGTCAATGAATTTCCTCAGCGTGAACATCAGCGAAGAGGGATCCAGTCTTGTCGCCGCAGCACCGTCCCTGCGTTTCGTCCTGCCGCCGGCGAACAATCGGACGCTCGCCGCTTGGCGAGACAAGAGCGTCATCATGGGTATCCGGCCCGAGCATCTCTCGCTCGGCAACGGGATGTCGCAATGCCGCTTCGAGGCTGAGGTCGAAGTGATCGAGCAACTGGGCTCTGAAATCATCCTTGAAACACGGGTCGGAGAGGCTCGGATAACCGTCGCGCGCGTCGACCCGCAGGCGCATCTCGCGATCGGCGACAAGGTTCCGCTTTCGGTGCCGCTTGACCGGCTGCATTTCTTTGACCCGATAACCGAAGCCGCGATACGATGAGCAACGATCGCAAGCGGGACGCAGTATAGGCGGCCCAAGAAATTCAGGTTCGCGTAACCAGGGGCCTTGCCATGAACCATGGGCGATTCACGCAGCTGATCCCGCTGCTTGCCGGCGCAGCGTTCGTCTGTTGGTCGCAAGCCGCAAGTGCCCAAGCGCTTGGCCCAAGCCAGCAGCTCACGCGCGACATCTATCAGGAGCTGATCGAGATCAACACCGTCACGGCGACCGGCGATACGCTGCGCGCCGCCGAGGCCGTCGCGGCCCGGTTGCGCGCCGCCGGCTTCGATCCGGCCGACATCCAGGTGCTCTCCCCGGGGCCGCGCAAAGGAAATCTGGTCGCGCGTCTGCGCGGCACCGGCGCGCGCAAGCCGATCCTTCTGGTCGCCCACCTCGATGTCGTCGAGGCGCGGCGCGAGGATTGGTCGGTCGATCCGTTTCGGCTGATCGAGAAGGACGGCTATTTCTACGGACGCGGCACGCTCGACGACAAATACATGGCCGCCGCGTTCGTGGCGAACCTGATCCGCTACAAACAGGAAGGCTACAGACCGGACCGCGATCTCATTTTGGCGCTCGAGACCGACGAGGAAACCCTCGACGAAAACGCCAAGGGCATCCGCTGGCTGCTCGCCAACCACCGCGCGCTGATCGATGCGGAATTCGCCTTGAACGAAGGAGCTGGCGTCGGCCTCAAAGACGGCAAGCCGGTGCGCAATGCCGTGCAGACCGCCGAGAAGATGTCGGTTCATTTCTCGCTCGAGGTCACCAACAAAGGTGGCCATAGCGCGCTGCCGGTACGCGATAACGCGATCTATCGGCTGGCCGAGGGCCTGACGCGGCTGTCGAAGTTCACCTTCCCGCTCAAGATCAACGAAACGACACGCGCCTTCTTTAGCCGCATCGCCGAATTCGAGCCGCAGCAGACCGCCGACGATATGCGGGCGATCCTGTCCGGCACCGCGGACCCGGCCGCGATGTCGCTGATGCGCCTGTCGGCCAATCCGGTCTACAACGCGCAACTGCGCACGACCTGCGTGGCGACGCTGCTGGAAGGCGGCCATGCGATCAACGCTCTTCCGCAGTTGGCGCGCGCCGGGGTCAATTGCCGCATCATGCCCGGCGAGCCGGTCGAGGAGGTGCACGCCGCCCTCGTGCGTGCCGTTGCGGACGATCAGATCAAGGTGACGCAGACATCCGAGGCGACCGTGAGCGCGCCATCCGCGTTGCACGAGGAGATCATGGGCGCGATCGGCACGCTGACAAAGGAATTTTGGCCCGGCATCCCGATCATTCCAACCATGAGCGCGGGCGCCACCGACGGCAGCTATCTGCGCAATGCCGGAATCCCGACCTACGGGCACTCCGGTTTGGCGAGCGAGATCGGCGACAATCGCGCGCACGGGCGCGACGAGCGCGTGCTGATGAAATCATTCTGGCAGGGCCAGGAGTATCTGTACCGGCTGGTCAAGATACTGGCCGGCGGGAAGTAGTCACCGCACCCCGGCACGCGCCAATCGGCCCACCGCCTGGATCATGGCGGTCGGATCGGCCACGCCTTTGCCGACGATATCGTGGCCGCTCCCGTGCGCCACCGATGAGAACAGGATCGGGCTGCCGATCGCGAGGCCCGCCGTGGCGTGACGGGCGAGCAATTTGGCCGTGATGTGTCCCTGGTCATGCAGCATCACGATGAAGGCATCGCCGTCGGTCTTGTGGAACATGGTATCGGCACCGAACGGTCCTGAGACCGCAATGCCGTCGGCCGCCGCGGCCTCGATTGCCGGCCTGATGATGTCGATTTCCTCGCGCCCGAACAACCCGCCCTCCCCGGCATGCGGGTTGAGGCCGCTGACGTAGATTTTCGGGTTGGCCAACCCGAGCTTGCGCAATGTCGTGTCAGCCACGCGGATGACGTGACCAACGCGCTCGCGCGTGATCAGCGCGATCGCCTCCGCCACGCCGACATGCAGCGTGCAATGCACGACCTTCATGTCGTCGAAGCACAGCATCAGATAAACGTCATGCGTGCCCAATCCGGTTTCGCGCGCGACGAAAGATGGATATCCGTCGAACTCGATGCCGGCGAGCGCAATCGATGTCTGGTTCTGCGGCGCCGCAACCACGGCATCGACATCTTGGGCGAGCGCCGCCTGGATCGCGGCGCGCGCCGCAGCCAGCGAGATGCGTCCGCTCGCAGCGCTCGCACTACCGAACACAAGGTCCGCGGCCTCGTCAGAGCGGCAGGCCAACAGCGGCAGGCCGCTCTCCTGCCAATTGATGTCGCCGACGCGATCGACACTGCGAAGTTTCGGCGACAACCCGCATGCCGTCGCGTGACGCTCGATCACGGTCGGGTCGCCAACCAGCACCGGCCGGCACATTTCCTGAACGGCCGGATCGAGCGCCGTCTTCAGGCTGATCTCCGGACCGATCCCGGCCGGATCTCCGATCGCAACGGCAATGACCGGTTTGTCGGTTTCGCTCACGGCAATACTTTCCCTAATTCGTCAGGCGCGTAGCGCGGTCAACATGGCGTCGACGTATTCTTCGCCTTTCGCCACGACTAGCATCGAGGCGTGCGCGCGCAGCGGCATCATGGTTTCCAGCAACACCGGCTCGGATGCGGATGCCTGGTCGATCAGCAGCGAGGTCAGCATGATGTTATGAACGTCGCACGCGTCCGCCACGATGGCGGCATCCTCCGCGCTCTCGCCGGCGGTCGATACCGTCACCACGAGATCCGCGGCGCTGATCTGATCGAGCAGATTCACCGCCTCCCCGGCCAGGGTGCTGAGCCAGTCGCGCACCGAGCGGCTGGTCCCCTCTCCCGCCGTCATCATGAAGGTCGCGCAATTCCATTTCTTTTGCGCGAGCCGCCGCACCACGCGTTCCGCCTGCCTGTCGAGCGCGATGATCTTGATTCTGCGTGGCGCGGAATTCGGGTAGTCGACGCGAAACCGCGCTTCCTCGGCCGTCGCGGCGCGCGCGCATTCACTCAGCATTGGGCGATCTCCGCGACGCGAAGTGAGTTAGGGCGAGAGACGTTCAGACAATACTCCGTCATGCTCGCACTTGTTGCGAGCATCCACGTCTTTCTTCCTGCACTTCCAAGGTAAGTCGTGGATGTCTGGAACAAGTCCGGCCATGACGGAGCTATTTGAACGCCTTGCGCGCTACACCGTCGCATGGGCTACGCCCTCGCGGACCGCAAGCGCTTGCCTGGCGCCGTCGGTGAACGGCTGGTCGGGCGGCAGGATCACGGCGACCGAGCGCACGCGCTGATGCGCCGGATCGACGCCCGGCGGCGTTACGCCCTGCTCCTGCAGCGCCTTGATCGCCTTGAGCATGCGATGGCGCGCCATGATGATGCCGTTGTCGGTCGAGACCAGGTTCTCCTTGGTGCGATCGACGATCGGTCCCATGCTCTCCTGCAGCGACGCGTCCTGCATGGCAATCCCCGCAACACCGCTGAACGTCGTGCCGGCCTTCTGCGCGGCGCGGTCGATCAGATAGTCGTTGTCCTTGTTGGCCAGCGGCCGATAGGTTCCGGGCTCGAACTTGACGTAGATACTCTTTCCATCGCGCATCGCCTGCACCTCGGTTCCGGTCAAGGCGCGCAGCACGTGATAGTCGAAGCTCCAGGTCCAGCAATTGTGGTCGTCGATCGGGATCCAGAAGTGGCCGTGTACCGGATGATCGCCGCGCGGCGGAATCATCGTGAAAGACGGCATCACCCAAGGGGTGATGCGCCA
>JBBWZU010000491.1:0-9309 GCA_039649225.1 Hyphomicrobiales bacterium
CGGATGCGGTTCTCGGATTTGCTGGAACGGACGGAAGCCAAGGCGCTGACGCAGGCGGCGGCGTCTGAGATTCTCGGGATCAACGTGCGGACGTTTCAACGCTGGGCGGAACGCTATGAGGCGGAAGGCGATGACGGGCTGGTTGACCGGCGCTTGGGTCGGCGATCGCCGCGGCGTGCGCCGGAGGAAGAGCTGGAGCGGATGCTGGGGCTTTACCGGGACAAGTACGCGGACTTTACGGTGAAGCACTTCCACGAGCAGCTGCAAAAGCGGCACGACTATGTGCTGGGCTACACGGTGACGAAGCTCGCCTTGCACGCGGCGGGTTTGGTGCGCAAGGCGCCGAAGCGTTCGGCGCACCGCAAGAAGCGTCCACGCCGGCCGCTGGCGGGGATGCTGCTGCACCAGGACGGGTCGCGCCACGCCTGGATCGAAGGTCTGCCGGCGATGGACCTGATCGTCACGCTGGACGATGCGACGAGTGAGATCTATTCGATGCTGTTGGTCGAGGAAGAAGGGACGGCCTCGACGTTCCAGGCCTTGGGCGAGGTGATTGGCGAGCATGGCCTGTTCTGCGCGCTCTACACCGATCGCGGCAGCCATTATTTCTACACCCCGAAAGCAGGCGAGAAGGTCTCGAAGACGCAACAAACCCAAGTGGGACGGGCTTTATCGCATCTTGGGATCGAGCATATCGCGGCGTATTCACCGCAGGCGCGCGGGCGCTCCGAGCGGATGTTCGGCACGCTGCAGGGCCGGCTGCCGAAGGACCTGCGGCTCGCCGGGATCACGACGGTCGAAGCCGCCAATGCGTGGCTGAAAGCGCATTACATCGCCGAGCATAACGCGGCGTTTGCGATCAAGGCCGAACAGCCGGGCACGGCGTTCGTTGCCGACCGACACGGGGCTTGGCGCGAGGCGCTGTGCGTGATCGAAGAGCGTACCGTCGCCAACGATAATACGATCGCATGGAGCGGGCGCCGGCTGCAGTTGCCGGAGAGCCGGCTGAGACCCCATTTCGTGAAGGCCTTGGTGCGGGTTCATGAATATCCCGACGGCAGCGCGAGCGTCTTCCTTGGCCCGCACCGATTGGCGAGGTTTACCGCCGACGGACAGCAGATCAGCCCCGACGCGCCTGAGCCTGGCAGAGTGCTCGCAGCCGTCAAGGACAAGCCCTGCCGGGCGCGCAAGCGCGCGTCCTTGACCGCTCCTGCGCGCGCCGCCGTCAAGACAGCGCGGGTCGGGACGGAGAAACGGGCTTCAAGTCGAACAAAGAAACCCACCCATAGGACTAACCCCGCAGCAACATCCATGACATGACCATACCGGTGGAACCGTCCGCGCCTTCCGGCTCCCTCGAAACTCAACAACGAAGGCGACAGGTCACGAGCTACAAAAATACGACAACTTCACCCGCTACGGACACCGGCGAGATGTTCTGTTTCGCATGAGCTTGAGACGGCAGCTAGCTATTCGCCGTCGCGCTCGCGCTTCTTCCATTCGTCGACCGCATCGCCCATGGTCTTTTGGACGTTGTTCTTGAGCCACCCCATGAACGGCCGATCAAACTTGAAGTGAGGACCGCACTGCGAGCGGAAAAACCGGCGCACATTCTGCGTATTTCGGTAGGAGGCCGTGATCGGCGTCTTGCGTGTGATGGGATCGCTGTGCCAGTCGAAGGCGGTCACGGCATCACCCCGTCACCGCACCGCAACGATGCAGGCATAGTTCTCGAAGCCCTTCGGATCCTCGATATTCGGTTCGAAGTGGGCGAGGGACCTTGGATTGGAAAAGCCGGCGTTGCGCAGCAGTTCGAGGTGACGGCCAATTGCGAAGCGCCCCGGCTCATAGTCCCAGGTCGTGCCGTCCGGCTTGATGAAGTCGCCATTGACCAGCACGCCGCCCGCCGGAAGCGTCTCGTAGCAGCGCGCGTAGACATCGGCCACGGCCTGCTGGCTGCCGAGATCATGTAGCGCCCAGGTCGAGATGATCGCGCCGGGCGTCTTTGACAGCGCCTTGGGCCAGCTTTGGTTTATCAGGTCGGTCTTGGTCAGCGTCAGGCGATGCAGGAGATCGCCAGCCGTCTCCCTGGCGATCTCGAAAAAGGCGTCGGAGAAATCCACGCCCTCATAGCTGACGACTGGGTTGCGCTCCAGGATGTGGCGCGCCATGTATCCGGGCCCAATCCCGAGCTCGACCACATGCGCGTTGGGTATGCTCGGCCGGCGGATCTGATCGGCGATCATGTCGAAGAGCGCGAGGCGTTCCGGCGTCGGCACGAAGCGGTCGGCCCAGCCGCGGACGAAACCGGCGTCATGAAATTCGTGCTGCGCGCCAACATAGCCGCTCATATCGGTCTCCTGGCTTCCTTGCCGTGAAGATGACGATAGCCGGGAATAGCTTTGCGCGCGAGGGACCACTGCTGCGGCGCAACAAACGTCGATGGGCCATTCGCGATCAGAGCAATTTCGGGCACCAATCATCACCGAATTGAAGCGCCAGGCTTCAATAGGCCCTTGAATCCATCAAAACCTCGCGCCCACGCAGGATCGCTAAAATGCGCTGTAAGTATTTGCCACTAGTTGCGTACCTATCCGTGATAACGCGGAGACAACGATTGCGCGCTACGACATATGTTGGAGTGTGTTGTCGTGTGCAGTGGTTTGTGGCGGTTTGACACACTGATCGAGAAGGCCACGCGGTGGCGGCGTGTGTTCGCGCAGGGCTCGACCTTGCTCGGCGTTCTGATGGTCGGCTGCCTCTGGGGCGCTCTCGGCATCTACTCTGAAGGCGAGCGCGCCGCGACCGAACGGGCGGCGGTGCAGAATTCCGACAACCTCGCGCGCGCCTTCGAAGAACATCTTTCGCGATCGCTGAAAATGATCGATCGCTCGCTCAAGGTCGCGCGCGCACGCTACGTGCGCAACCCGGATTCAGCCGACTTCAGGAATTGGCTGCGCGACAGCCAGTTGTTCGACGACCAGACCGTGCAGGTCGCGGTCATCGACGCGGACGGCTTGGCCAGCATGAGCACCGCCAGTGACCTGAACAGCGCCGGGTCGTCGTCGCAGAAGCTGAGCTTGAGCGACCGCGAGCATTTTCGCGTTCACGTTGGCGCGACAGCCGATAACCTGTTCATCAGCAAGCCTGTCATCGGACGCGCCTCGGGCAAATGGTCGATCCAGCTCACGCGCCGCATCGAGAACGGTGACGGATCGTTCGGCGGCGTGATCGTCGCGTCGCTCGATCCAACCTATTTGTCGCGGTTCTACAACTCGGTCGATATTCAGGGTGATGGCTATATCGGCGTTGTCGGCGCTGACGGGATCCTTCGGGCCGTCAGCGGACGCGCCGCTATGCCGATCGGAGCCGACGTTTCGGGAGCGACGCTGTTTCGGTATTTGCCTGGCACGTCGAGCGGCTGGTACTACACCGAAAAAAGCTTCGTCGACGGCAAAGCCCATCTGGTCACCTATCGGGCACTCTCGGATTATCCTCTCGTCGTGACCATCGCGCTTTCGACGGCGGAGCTGTTCGCCGCAGATGTTGCCGAGCGGCGCTGGTTCGATCTGACCGCAACGACACTGACCTTGCTGATCCTGGTCGTGGTTGGACTCAGCATCCGAGGCCGCTGGCTACGCGAAAAACTCGCCGACGACCTCAATACCCAAAATGGACGCCTGAGCGCCTTGCTGACCAACATGCCGCTGGGAGTGTGCATGTTCGACGACAAAGGTCGCTTGGCCATTTCGAACGACCGGTATCGCCAAATATACGACCTGCCCGCCGGAGCCGCACTGCCGGGCACGCCGCTTCGGGACATCATTCGATACAGGCGGGCCAAAGGATGCTTCTCGGATGACGAGGCCGAGTTCTACGGTCATCTGCCGGAGCGATTGGCCAAGAACTCGGTCGTCGCGGAATCGTTGCGCCTGACCGACGGGCGCGTCATTTCCGTGCTGAATCAATCGGTCGAGGGCAGGGGATGGGTTTCAATCCATGAAGATACGACCGAGCAACAGATCGCAAAGCTGCGCCTCGAGCAAACGTGGAAATTCCTCGATACCGTCATCGAAAACGTTCCTGTTCCGATCGTCGTCAAGGATGCCGATACGCTGAATTTCGTGCTCGTCAATCATGCCTATGAGGGGTTCATCGGACGTCCGCGTGACGAAGTCATCGGCAAATCCGTGTTCGATCTGTTCGGCCAAAAGGACGCCGAGCTGATCACCGGGCTGGACCGCGACGCCGTGCAGGCGAACAAGCGGCTGGTCATGGGCGATTTTCCGGTGCAGAACCCCGCAAGAGGAACGCGTATCGTCAATACGACACGGCTGGTCATCTGCAAAGAGAACAGCAGGCCGGAATATCTGATCGTGGTGATCGATGACGTCACCGAGAAGAAGAAGGCCGAAGCCAAAATCGCCCATCTGGCGCATCACGATCCGCTCACCGGCCTGCTCAACCGGACGCGATTCAATGAACGGCTCGGCGAGACGCTCGCGTCGGTCGATCAGGGCCGGCAGCTTGCCGTTTTGCTCCTCGACCTCGACCAGTTCAAGCAAGTCAATGATGTGCACGGGCATCTTGTCGGTGACGAATTGCTGAAGGCTGTTGCCGAACGGTTGCGCGGCTGCGTGCGCGATGTGGATTTCGTGGCCCGCCTGGGGGGCGACGAATTCGTGATCATCCAGAGCGAGATCGAAACATCGGCGGACGCATCGGTGCTGGCGGACCGCATCCGAGCAGCGATCATGGCGCCGTACGACCTTGTTGGCCGCCAATTCAATGTCGGTGTCAGCATCGGGATATCCTGCGCGCCGCGCGACGCGGTCGCGTCTGCCGAGCTGATGAGGCAGGCGGACGTCGCCTTGTACCGCGCCAAGGGCGATGGCCGCGGCATCTACCGGTTTTTCGAGGCCGAGCTGGACGCCGGCATCACGGCGCGGCGCGAAATCGAATCCGATCTGCGCGATGCGCTTGCCCGGGATGAGTTCGAGCTGCTCTACCAGCCCATCGTCGATATCCGGGACAACGAGATCGTCAGCCTGGAAGCGCTGCTGCGCTGGCATCATCCGCGCCGCGGCACGGTCCTGCCGGCAGAATTCATCTCTGCGGCTGAAGAGAGCGGCCTGATTGTCCCAATCGGCGAGTGGGTGATACGGCAGGCCTGTTCTGATGCAGCGAAGTGGCCGGAAGGCGTCCGGGTTGCGGTGAATATTTCGCCGGCTCAGCTCAGAAATCAAAGTCTGCCGCAGGTCGTCGTCGGCGCGCTCGCAGCATCGGGCGTCCGGGCGGGGCGATTGGAATTCGAGATTACCGAGGAGATGTCGGTCGAGCACGATCGGGACAATCTTCCGGTTCTGCAACAACTGCGCGGACTCGGCGCCCGGATTGTCATGGATGACTTCGGTATCGGAAGCTCCTCGCTCAATAATCTGCGCAGATTCCGGTTCGACAAGATCAAGATCGACTGCTCGTTTGCCAACGGGCTCGCCGATGGAAGTGATCTGTCTTTGGCGATCGTGCAGGCGGCGGCGAGGCTTGCCGGCGCCCTCGGGGTGCCGGCGATCGCGGAAGGCATCGAAACAAAAGAACAGCTGAGTCTCGTCCGTGCCGCGGGATGCTCCGAGTTTCAAGGCTACGTTTTTTGTCCGCCGAAACCGGTCGACGAGATCGCCCGGCTGTTCGACACACGCAGGCCTGCGGCGATTGACGCGGCTTAGCCACCATCCATCGTCACGTCGCGGCGATGTTGGTGAGCTTGAGAATACTGACCTCGCCGGCGGCGTTCCAGCGATATTCATAGTGATCGGCCTGGATCACCGGAATTTGCACCAAAGACGGCCGATAGACGCAGACATTGGTGCCACCACTGTGGCGCACGCTGTCGAAGACGATTCCGTTTGCGCCTTCACCCTCCTTGGGCCAGCGCAGCGCGACGCCGAAGGCCTGCGCCGCCGCGTAGCCGTCGGGATCGTAAAGCTCGGGTCGGCGTTCGCGAAAGCCGCGGATGTCGACCAGGTCGCAATCGACCGTGGCGATGAGCTCGCGCATCTGGATGCTGCTCGGGAACGCGCCCTCCGAAAGCCGCAGCCGCCGCGTGCTGTGGTAGACGGTTTCCACGACCGCCGTATCGACATCGAACGACGCGTACCAGGCGCCGAGCCGTCCATCGGTGAAGCGTCCGCCCGCTTCGTCGGCGTGAAGAAACGCTGCCATCACCATGGTGGCTCCGGATCCCTGCACGATCTCCGTCACCGGCAGCAGCGGCAACCGGCGCGACAGGATCGAGAGGCGATCGTTGGTGGCTGTTTCCAGCAGATAGGCGATCGCAAGTTCGTCCGGGTCGGTCGTGAGGTCGTCGAACGCGCCGACTGTCGGAAAGCGGCTGGCGATCAGACGATGCGTCGACGCGTTTACACGCGCGTCGACGTTCATTTCATGCCGCGCCATGCGTCGATGTAGCGGCGCACCGCGTACAGGTCGTCGATGCTGCCGCGCAAGGCGCGGGCGAGCGGGGAATCGCCGCCGAACGGAAGATCGCGGTTCGGGCTGGTCAGCCAGCGCGCCGCGCTCGCGTCATCGGCAAAGAGCAGTTTCAGACCCTTGTGAATGCCGAGCACCAGAGAAATTCGCTCCAGCTGATCGCGCGTCAGCGTGCCGGTCTTGCCGTTCTGCCAGTTGTGGTAGGTCGGACGCGAGATGTCGCCGAGCAGGGCGCGGCGCTGGTCGACCGCAAGACGCCACAACTCCGTCAAGCGGAGGAACAGCCGGACCGCGACCGGCGACATGCGCTCGCGGACCTTAGGATCGCGCAGCGCGTCCGCCGCCAGAACCCCAGGTGCGACGGTCGGAAGCTTGAACTCTTTGCGTGCGGGCATCATCACATGGACCCAGATGTCTAATGTTGTATACGTAGTCTCAATATATACAACCGCGGCAATTTGTCAATTCGGCCCTCCCCGACCAGGCGGCACGATGTTACCGTTCGCCTGGTGAACGCCGATTCGCCCTACGGCGGGGGCATTTTCGACCTGGCGATCAGGAGTTGCTTCGCACGTTCGAGATTCTCAGGAAACACGCTCGGCCGATCGGTTTTCGACCAGGTTTGGGCAGTTTTTTGGCTGTTATGCTCGCTATCGGGCAGATCAATCACTATCCGATGTGACATCACTGGCACGGCGCAGTCAGGCGTCAGTGGCCGAGAGACGTCTCCGCGCTCCCGCCTTGTAGGGCAGGAGCGATATGCCGGGTCATTCCAATTTCTTTTTGAATTCGCTTCCCGCAGCGGACGTCGCCAAGCTGCGTCCGCATCTGCGAAGCATCGACCTCCCGCAAGGCATGGTGCTGTTCGAGGTCGGCGATGTGATTGCGCATGTGTATTTTCCGCATGACGGCGTCGTATCGCTTGTCGTGCCGCTGGAGTCGGGAGAAACGATCGAATCCGCCATGATCGGCCGCGAAAGCCTGGTCGGCGGCTCAGCCGGGTTGAACGGGCAGGTTTCCGTTTGCAAGGCCATCGTCCAAGTAGCCGGTGCCGGGACCGTGCTCGATATGGACAAGTTTCGCAGCCTCGCGGACGCAAGCGCGGCCTGCCGTACCGCGCTCTTCAAACACGAACAGCTCATTCTGGTGCAGGCGCAGCAATCCGCGGCCTGCAACGCAACCCACACGGTCGAAGCGCGCCTCGCGCGATGGCTGCTTCGCTGCCGCGATCTGCAGGACAGCGACGACCTGCCGCTGACCCAGGAATTCATATCCGAGATGATGGGCGTTCGGCGGACCAGCGTCTCGGTGGTGGCAAACACGCTCCAGCAGGCCGGCTTTCTCCGCTACAGCCGCGGCCATATCCGTATCCTCAATCTGGAGGGCCTGCAGGAAACGGCGTGCGAGTGCTACCGAACCGTCAAGTCCCAGGCCGAGCGGCTCTTGGGTCACGCCCACATTGCTAAGTCGAAATAAATTTCCTCTAATGTCCGGAACCGTACGGATGCCAGTTTCGTTCGGTTAGAAGCATGGCCTCAAGGAGCCGGGTTTAACCGGCACCGCATCCCCGGCCTCTCGATGGAGAGGGTCACAGGGGCAGTTGAGCACCGCTTTGCTCACCCAGGTCAACGATCCAAGACAACGATTCAAAACCCGGAGCTGGAGCGTGCCAGACGCGCATTACTTTCGCATGCAAGCGGAGCTGTATCTTGAATTGTCGCGGCGGATGAGCCTGCTCGGCGACGCCGAGTATTGCCGCGTTCGCGCGGAGCGGTGCTTGGCAACAGCCACTGAGCTCGAAGACGAGAGCGCACGCTCTCCATCCGCATCCGCGCCGGCAATCTCGGTGACTGCCAAGCCGCGCAAGAGAGCATGATGCGGACGTCGGGGATGAGGACTGCTGCTTACGTAGTTATCTGCGGAGGATACTGGCCGTCGATTCTCGACACCGCCGGGCTGGCGTGAGGGGTATAGAGAAGTATATTTTCTTCCGCCTGCGGGTGAGACCGCGCTGGCCCCGCGTGTCGCAGTAAACCCAACGCAACCGGCGGAATAATACCCGTCTCTGTTCTGCGGCGCAGAAAAAACGACTTCGGTCCAAGCGCCAATTCAAGGAAAGTTGCACTATAGTCGATCGATAACACTGGTAATTACATCACGCCGCGTGCTTTTCCGTTTAATTAACACGCCGTCAATGTTAATGAGTTGTTTAGCGCGACGCCCCAGCGTCCCCTAACGTCAGGGGACTCGGGAACGCAATGTCTCACATCAAGTTGCGCATCGGCACACGTTTGATCGCGGGGTTCGCCGCGCTTTGCGCGGTCCTCTGCGTAGCGGTCGGCTACACCATCAGCGTGATCGGCGGCGTGACGCCGACGATTGATCGCATGGTCAATCTGCGCATCCCGGTGGCACTGGAAAGCACGGAGCTCGTCAATGTCGGCGAGGCCGCCAAGGGCACCGCAATGGTCGCGAGCAACATTACCGACGTCAATCGCGGCGCCGGCGAGACCGCCTCGGCGTCAAGTCAGGTTCTTTCCTCGGCGCAATCGCTGTCGAGCGAAAGCGACCATCTCAAGCTCGAGGTCGACAAGTTCCTCTCGACGGTCCGCGCCGCGTAAGAGTTTAGCTAAGCACCACGCGGTGCCCGTCAACTTTATCGGCTCGCCGCCAATGGCGCGCATTAAAATTCGCAGAAAAGGCGGGCAACATGGCTCTCAATGGCTTCAAATTCCGTATCGGCGCCAAGCTCGGCCTGTCGGCCGGCGTCGGCGTCGTGCTGGTTGGCGGCATGCTGGTCAATCAGGTCATCGGCAGCGC
>JBBWZU010000093.1:0-4410 GCA_039649225.1 Hyphomicrobiales bacterium
GGGCCGGTGCGCTCCACCTCGCGGTAGACCGGTGCCGGCAGGCCGCGCCCTTGCGCCCATTCCTGCAGCATGGTCTTGGCATCGCGCAGTTGCGCCGGGGGTTTGAGCATGCGCTCGCGCCAGAGCCGCTCGATCAGCGCCGCCGCGGCCGGATAGCCGCCGTCGATGAACACCGCGCCGATCAGCGCCTCGCAGACGTCGGCGAGCGTCGCGGTACGCTTGCGTCCGCCTGCCGCCGACTCGGAGTTTCCCAGCTTCAGCGCGGCGCCAAGATCGATCGCGCGCGCCACCTCGGCGCAGGTGTCGCGGCGCACCAGGTCGGCGAGGCGGCGCGAGAGCTCACCCTCGTCGGCCTTGGGAAAGGCGCGGTACAGCATGTCCGAGACCGCAAGCCCCAGCACATGGTCGCCGAGGAATTCGAGCCGCTGATAGCTGCCGCCCCGTCCCTGCCTGGGCGAGGCCGCCGAGATGTGCGTCAGCGCGCGCTCAAGGATCGCCTTGTCGGCAAAGGCATGCCCGATGCGCGTCTCAAGCTCTTCGAGGGATTTGGCCTTGCGGCTCATCGAACAATCGAGAACAACCGTTCCCAGCGCACGACCCACGGCCAGCGCCAGATCTTCCAGGCTGCCTCCCCGTCTCCGACCGAAAAGAAGATCAGCTCGGCGCGCCCGACGATGTTTTCCAGCGGCACGTAGCCGACCTGGCTGAGCACGCGGCTGTCGGTCGAGTTGTCGCGATTGTCACCCATCATGAAGTAGTGGTCGGCCGGCACCGTATAGACGTTCGTGTTGTCGTAGAAGGAATTGTCGACCAGATCGAGCGTGTAATAGACGACACCGTTCGGCAGCGTCTCCTTCCAGCGCTTGATGCGCTTGATGCCGGGCCCGTCTTCCTGGCCGACGAAATCCTCGGCGCGTTCGCGCTTGATCGGCTCGCCGTTGATCTGCAGCACGCCGTCGATCATCTGGATCTTGTCGCCCGGCAGGCCGATCACGCGCTTGATGTAGTCGGTGGAGTCCTCGCGCGGCAGGCGGAACACCACGACGTCGCCGCGCTTGGGGCCGGAGCCGAAGATGCGGCCCGAGAACACCGGCGGCGAGAACGGAAACGAATAGTGGCTGTAGCCATAGGTATATTTCGACACGAACAGGTAGTCGCCGACCAGCAGCGTCGCCATCATCGAGCCGGACGGGATGTTGAACGGCTGGAACAGGAAGGTGCGGATGACCACCGCGATGAGGAGCGCGTGGATGACCACGCGGACGGTTTCGGCGAATCCGCCTTCTTTCCGCTTCTGTTCGGCTGTCGTCACGCGCATGGCCTCTAAGATCTCGTAAGGTGGCGCCCCCACCCGTCGGCCGACCTTGTAGCCGCTGAGGCGCGCGCGCGCAACGAAAGGCAGCGGCATGACAGGACGTTAAGGCGGCCGGCCCGGTGGCCGGCAAGCCGTTGACTTAGCTGGCCATTCCGGCGTCCCGTCGGGGAAGCGCGACGCGTCTTGCCGGCAAATTGAGCGGGCGCGCAAAGCTGACGCGAATCCTGGATTCCCGCTTTCGGATCATGCTCAGCCGGCCGTTTTGGCCGGCTCCGCCGAGATGATCACGAAGGCCTGCGCCAGCGGATACTCGTCCGTGATGCTGACATGGATGTCCGCCTCGTAGCCGGGCGGAAGCAGCTTGGCGAGCCGCGCCGCGGCGCCGCCGGTGAGTTTCATGGTCGGGCGCCCGGACGGCAGATTGACCACGCCCATGTCGCGCCACCACACCCCGCCGCGCATGCCCGTGCCGAGCGCCTTGGAGCACGCCTCCTTGGCGGCGAAACGTTTCGCATAGGTCTCGACGCTTTTCGCACGCCGCTCCGCGCGCGCCCGCTCCACATCGGTGAAGATGCGGGACAGGAAACGCTCGCCATGCCGCTCGATCACCTTTTCGATGCGGCGGATATCAGTGATGTCGTTGCCGATGCCGATGATCATCCAGTCCAGCCCGCCGATCACACGGCCTGACGGCGCGCGTGCCCGCGATCCATCGCGGCGCGCATCGTCTGGATGGCGCCGGCGAGCCCGCCAAAGATCGCCTCGCCGACCAGGAAGTGGCCGATATTGAGCTCGACGATCTCGGGAAAGACCGCGATGATTTCGGCGGTGGCAAAATCAAGCCCGTGGCCGGCATGGACCTCGAGCCCCAAGCGCTTGGCGCGTACGACCCCTTCGCGGATACGCTGCAATTCGGCCTCCGCCACGGCGGCATGCCCATCGACCACCGCCTCGCACCAGGCGCCGGTGTGGATCTCGATCACCGGCGCGCCGACCACAGCGGCGGTTTCGATCTGGCGCGCGTCCGCGTTGATGAACAGCGACACCCGAATGCCCGCCGCCTTCAATTCGGCGATCACCGGCACGAGTTGATTGTGCTGGCCCGCGACGTCGAGGCCGCCCTCGGTGGTCACCTCCTGGCGGCGCTCCGGCACGATGCAGGCCGCGTGCGGCCGCGCCTTGAGCGCAATGGCGACCATCTCGGATGTCGCCGCCATCTCGAAGTTCAGCGGCTTGGTCAGCTGGTCCATCAGCCGCGTGATATCCTCGTCGCGGATGTGGCGGCGGTCCTCGCGCAAATGCGCCGTAATGCCGTCGGCGCCGGACGCGACCGCGGCGAGCGCGGCTTTCACCGGGTCGGGATGACGCCCGCCGCGCGCGTTGCGCACGGTCGCGACGTGATCGATGTTGACGCCAAGGCGCAGGTGCGGAGTTTGCGGCATAATGCTACTCAAACATCAGACGCGGCGGCGTCCAATTCATTGTTCTGATGGCCGCAGTCGCGCCCCGCGCAAGAGGCTGTGAATTTTTCGGTTTTCGCGGGCCGCAACCAAACTCCCGCCTCATCCTGAGGAGGCGGCGAAGGCGCCGTCTCGAAGGATGGCCGCAAGCATCGCGTTACCCGCCCTCGTCCTTCGAGACGCGATCCTTCGGATCGCTCCTCAGGATGAGGGCTCAGAAAACCATCGAATGGGATTGATGTCGATTCAATCCGACCGGAACATGCTTTAGCCATCACTCGTTCACCCGCTCGATCCGCGCGACCACCTTCTTGGCCTTCAACTGCGAGATGATCGCGTTGAGATGCTTGAGGTCGTAGACCTCAAGATCGATCTGCAGCTCGGTAAAGTCGGGCGCGCGCCGCGTCATGCGGATGTTGTCGATGTTGCCGTCGTGATCGGCGATCACCTGCGTGATCTGGGCCAGCGACCCCGGCTCGTTCACCGAATGGATCTTGATGCGCGCCGGGAAGCGCTGCTGGCTGTCCTCTTCGATGTCCCAGCGCACATCGAGCCAGTGCTCGGGCGTATCCTCGAACTGCTTGAGCGCCTGCGACTGGATCGGGTAGATCACGATCCCCTCGCCCGGCGTCATGATGCCGACGATCCGGTCGCCCGGCACGGCGCCGCCATTCGGCGCGAACGAAACCGGCAGATCGCCGCTGACGCCGCGGATCGGGATCGCGGCATCGCTCTCGCCCTCCGGCACCTTGAAGATCAGCGACTTCGCATAGCGCAGCCCGAACCAGCCGCTTTCGGCCTTGGGCGTGGCGACGCGCGCGACGCGCTCTTCCTTGTAGTCGGGATACATCGCGCGCGCGACGTCGGAGGCCTTCATCTCGCCGCGCCCGACCGCCGCCATCACCTCGTCGATCGAGGAGCGCGCGAGGCGCGGCAGCGCGCCCTGCAGCTTCTCGTCGGAATAGTCCTTCTTGGCGCGCTGGAACAGCCGCTCGACCATGCGGCGGCCGAAGCCGACATATTGGTGGCGCACCGCGACGCGCGTCGCGCGCCGGATCGCCGCGCGCGCCTTGCCGGTGACGACGACGGATTCCCACGCGGCCGGCGGCGCGACCTGCGCCTTCGAGGCGATGATCTCGACCTCGTCGCCGTTCGACAGCTCCGAGACCAGCGGCGCGATCTTGCCGTTGATCTTGGCGCCGACCGCGCTGTTGCCGACATCGGTGTGCACCGCATAGGCAAAATCGATCCCGGTCGCCTTGCGCGGCAGCGCGATCAGGCGGCCTTTGGGGGTGAAGCAGAACACCTGGTCGTGGAACAGCTCGAGCTTGGTGTGCTCGAGGAATTCCTCCGAGTTGGAGCCCTCGACCAGAAGCTCGATGGTGTGGCGCAGCCACGCATAGGCGTTCGACTCGCGCGACAGCATTTCGGACGGCGTGCCGTGCCCGTCCTTGTAGAGCGCATGGGCCGCGATGCCGAATTCGGCGATCTCGTGCATCGCGCGGGTGCGGATCTGCAGCTCGACGCGCTGCTTGCCGGGGCCGATCACGGTGGTGTGCAGCGAACGATAGTCGTTCTGCTTCGGGATCGAGATGTAGTCCTTGAAGCGCGTCGGCACCATGCGCCAGGTCGTGT
>JBBWZU010000100.1:0-2605 GCA_039649225.1 Hyphomicrobiales bacterium
AAGGGGCGGGCGTGATGCCGAACTTGCCGCCAGGGCAAGTCGAGGCGGATCATTCCTGAACGTAGGTGATCTTACCCTCGGCGTTCTTCTTCCAGACGTACATCACGTAGTCGAGGCGGGTGACGTCGCCTTTCTTGTTATAGGAGAGATCGCCGATCACGGTCTTGAAGGTCTTGCCCGACTTGATCGCCTCGGAGACCTTCTTCGGATCGAGCGACTTGGCCTGCTCGGCGGCAGCCTTGATCACTTGCACGGCCGCATAGCTGTAGAGCGTGTAGGCTTCCGGCTCGAACTTCTTGGCGCGGAATTTCGCCACCGCGTCCTTGGCGGCCGGATTGCTGCGCGCGTCGGGGCCGTAGGTCATCAGCGTGCCTTCGACGCCAGGTCCGCCGATCGAGGCGAACTCGTCGGTCGTAATGCCGTCGCCGCTCATCATCGGAGCCTTGAGGCCCTGGTCGCGCATCTGACGCACGATCAGGCCGCCTTCGGTGTGCAGGCCGCCCCAATAGACGAGGTCGGCGCCGGAGGCCTTGATTTTGGAGACGAGCGCCGAATAGTCCTTCTCGCCGACATTGACGCCTTCGTAGAGCACTTCCTTGAGGCCGCCTTTGTTGATCGCCTTCTTGGTCTCGTCGGCGAGGCCCTGACCATAAGTCGTCTTGTCGTGGACCACGGCGATCTTCTTGCCCTTGAATTTGGACAGAATGTACTTGCCGGCAACCTCGCCCTGCTGGTCGTCACGGCCGCAGGTGCGGAAGATGTTCCATAGGCCGCGCTCGGTGATCTTCGGGTTGGTCGCCGAAGGCGTGATCTCGAGGATGCCGTTCTCCTGATAGACCTCGGAGGAGGGCATGGTGACGCCGGAGTTGAACGGGCCGATCACGTATTTCACGCCGTCGCCCGAGAACTTGTTGGCGAGCGAGACGCCCTGCTTCGGATCGGATACGTCGTCGCCGTAGCTGAGTATGATCTTCTGCCCGAGGATGCCGCCGGCGGCATTGATGTCCTCAACGGCCTGCTCGACGCCGTTCTTGAGCTGCGCGCCGAATGCCGCGTTCGGACCGGTCAGCGGACCGGTCACTGCCATTTTGATGTCTGCTTGCGCGGCGCCGGCGAATGCGATGGCGGCGCCAAGCGCGAGCCCGAGCGTGGTGATCCTCTTCATACACTTCTCCCCTTATGAAACGGTACGAGGCGGTCCAGCAGATGCCGACGTGACTGCCCGTTACCCGATTGAAGCGCCAATCCGTGCAAAAGTCACCCGGAATCGGAATCCGTCCCGGCGATTGCGGCGCCGCTCCGCTTCCAGCGCAGGAACCCCGCCCGGGTGTTGATCCAGGCGTATTGCGTGGTCATCTGGCCGGCGCGGGTCGCCCGGTAGCCGAGAAAGCCGAAGATCAGGCAGACGATGGTGTCGACCGCGTAAAACTGCAGCGACAGCAGCGTGCCTTCGAACAGCGCGAAATGAATAAAGCGCACCGCGAGCCCGAGGATCAACATGTAGCCCGCCACATGCCACCACGGCCGCCAGGTCGACGCGATCGCTCGCCCGGCGAGCCAGGCCGCACCGCCGCCCATGAACACCGTCACGAGCAGGAACAGGCCGATGTAGTCTTCCTCATAGATGATGCCGTTCATGAAACGACGTCCTGCCGGCCGCCTTCCAGATAGGCGGCTTTCACCTCGGGGCGGTCGAGCAGTTCCTTGCCGGTGCCCGACAGCGTGATCACGCCGTTGACCATCACGTAGCCGCGATGGGCGAGCTTGAGCGCGTGGAACGCATTCTGCTCGACCAGAAAGACGGTGAGCTTTTCGGTCCTGTTGAGTTCGCGGATCGCATCGAAGATCTGCCGCACGATCAGCGGCGCCAATCCGAGCGAGGGCTCATCGAGCAGCAGCAGGCGCGGGCGCGCCATCAGGGCGCGCGCGATGGCCAGCATCTGCTGTTCGCCGCCCGAGAGCGTGCCGCCGCGCTGATGCAGGCGCTGCTTGAGACGCGGAAACAGCGTGAACATGCGTTCGAGGTCAGCGGCGAAGTTCGTGTCCCCTGCCACCACCGCGCCCATTTGCAGGTTTTCCAGCACCGTCATGCGCGAGAAGATGCGGCGGCCTTCGGGCGACTGCGCGATGCGCAGCCGCGCGATCTCGTGCGTCGGCAGCTTGCTGATGTCCTGCCCGTCGAACACGATCGCGCCTTCGCGCGCGCGCGGCTTGCCGAAGATCGTCATCATCAGCGTCGATTTGCCGGCGCCGTTGGCGCCGATCAGCGTGACGATCTCGCCGTCCGCGACGTCGATGTCGACGCCTTTAAGCGCGATGATGTTGCCGTAATAGGTTTTGATGCCACGCACGGCGAGGAGGGAGGTCATGATGCCAGCCCCCCGCTCATTCCCGCGCAAGCGGGAATCCAGTTCTTTCTTTCCCCGGCCCTGGGTCCCCGCCTTGGCGGGGACGAGCGGACGATCAAGGCCCTCACAACCCCACCTCCGCCTCGACCTTCTCGACCTCTTCGTCTTCGACGCCGAGATAGGCGGCGACGACCTTCTGGTCGTTGCGCACGGCTTCGGGCGTGCCGTCGGAGATCTTCACGCCGTAATCGAGCACG